>JAGXLJ010000312.1 GCA_018334775.1 Halodesulfurarchaeum sp. | reverse complement strand
CGTGAGTGATTTCGGACTTGCAGGTTGGGCAGCGTGCCATACCTATTTCTGGCCATAGAGGAGTTTAAGCGTATTGTCAAATGTGCTTGGATAGGACCAACTCATGCTGTAGTTCTCAGGAGGACGAGACTGGGTTTTCTCAGGAAACCGCGATCAGTTTTCGACAGGCCTTCGATACAGCAAAGTAATCGGAGCCTCCACGTTCGGACATGGACGATGAGGAATCCGCCGAAACCGAAGAGGGCCGTGTCACCGCACCAATGCAGCCCTTCGGATCGCGTGAGGTAACCATCGGCTTCGTAGTCCTGGCCATCGGGCTTTTGCTGGCGGTCGTGCTCCCGCTAGCGTTCTAAGCCCGGATCAGTTTCGGGACCGCCAAAACTTGCTGTTCAGCCGAGGGCTTCGAGGGTCGACCGGAACTCTGCGAGTGTCGCTGTATCGTACGAGACTGTCTCTTCCGCAGCGTCCACGGTCACGTCCAGCTTGGCCCTCGCAGTTGCCGACCCGATATCAAGGACTTCCAGCGTCTCGCCTACGGCTGATTCGAGTGCATCTCGATCGGTGGTCTCGACGACGATGCGCCCTGGCGCTTCGGAAAACAGCGTTTTGGCGTTCGGCACGTTCACCTCAACGCCACCCGCCTCGTGAACCATTTCGGCGAGCGTGACGATCAAGCCGCCATCGCTGACGTCGTGGACGGCCACTGTACTGTCGAGCCCCGCGACCGTTTTGATCGCCTCAATGCGGGCCTTCGGGTTCTCCGGGAGTTCCGGGAACCGATCCGCGCCGCCGATTTGGGCCAGGAGTTCTGAGCCCCCAAGTCGCTCCTCAAACCCACCGAGCAGTACTAGTTCACCCGCTCCCTTCGCGGCGAGAGTTGGCGCGTCGAACGACGGGGCCGTCCCGATCATTGCGAGAGTGGGGGTGGGTGGAATCGGGCCGACGTTCGAATCATTGTAGAGGGAGACGTTGCCACCGACCACCGGGATGTCCAGATCCGAACAGCCGTCTGCGAGGCCGTCGACAATCGCCGCGAACTCCCCGTACACGTCAGGTTTCTCTGGGTTCCCGGCGTTGACACAGTCGACTGTTGCGAGTGGTTTCGCCCCCTTCGCCGCAAGGTTCGTCGCGTTCTCGATGGCCGTTGCATAGGCCCCTTCGTAGGGTGCCGTCTCGGTCCAGGTGGGTTCTGTCCCCGAGGTGAAGGCCAGTCCTTGGTCGGCCTCTCGAATCGCCAGGATGCCGGCGTCGTCACCCGGTCGGAGGGCTGTTCTGGTGCCGACTTCGTGGTCGTACTGGCGGTAGACCCACTCGTCACTTGCGGTGTTTGGACTACTGATCACCGTCTCTGTGGCCGATTCAAGATCGATAGCAGGAAGGTCCGGTTCAGGTTGGGTGGGCTCGATGCTTGGGAGGTCGTTCATCGGAGCGCCATCAGCGACGAACTCGGCTGGAACATCGACGACGGTCTCTCCCTCGAAGTCACACACGTATCGACCGGTGTCCGTGGTTTCCCCAATGACCGAGACCTCGAGATCGAAGGTATCAGCGACAGATTCTACTGACGGCACGTTCTCCGGGCGGACTTCGTAGACCATTCGCTCCTGGGACTCCGCGAGGAGAATCTCCATTGCGTTCATGTTCGTCTCACGGAGGTGGACTGAATCCAGGTCGATATCGGCTCCCAGCCCGCCCTTTGCGATCAGTTCAGAAGATGCGCCCCCAAGTCCTGCTGCACCGAGGTCCCTGGCGGATTCGACCAGGTCCCCCTCGACGAGTTTCTCGTTGGCCTCGATGAGGAGTTTCTCCGTATACGGGTCCCCCACCTGGACCGCTGGCCGGTCCTCCGTTTCTGCGTCCTCGCCGAGGTCCTCGCTGGCGAAACTCGCCCCGCCGAGCCCGTCCCGACCGGTGGCATTGCCAACCAGGACGAGTTTATTCCCCGGTTCGCTTGCCTCCGCTGTAAGCAGTCGCTCGTCGTCCACGAGGCCGACACAGGCGACATTGACGAGGGGGTTCCCTTCGTAGTCCGGATGAAACCGGGTGCTCCCGGTGATCGTCGGGACGCCGATGGAATTCCCGTAATCGCTGATCCCTTCGACGATGCCCTCGAGAAGGTATCGGGGATGTTCCTCGTCGAAGTCCCCGACATACAGCGAGTCGGCCAGTCCGATGGGATACGCCCCCATCGAGATGATGTCCCGGACGATTCCGCCGACGCCGGTGGCGGCCCCATCGTAGGGATCGACGTACGATGGGTGGTTGTGGCTCTCGATGCCGAACGCGACGTAATTCTCCTCGTCGAGGGCCACGACTGCGGCGTCGTCGCCTGGACCGACGACGACCTGTTCCCCGTCGCTCTCGAACGCCCCTAATAGGTGTCGAGAGGATCGGTAGGCACAGTGTTCGCTCCAGAGGTTCTCGAAGAGTGCGGCCTCCGGTCTCGTCGGTTCGCGATCGAGGGTGTCCGTGACCAGTTCGAGGTCCGGATCGGCCAGAGTCATTCATCTCGATGGACATCGCGGTCGATTATAGGGTTTCTCATGTCCACAGTTTTGGATACACCTCGACCGATTCGTTTTTGATTCCCGGCCACAAAGCCGACCTCGTGCTTACCGTCGAGCTTCACGCGCATTCGGAAGGCTCCTACGACGGCCGG
>JAGXLJ010000311.1 GCA_018334775.1 Halodesulfurarchaeum sp. | reverse complement strand
GGGGGGATCCCCGAGCCGCACGTCGACCATCACGTCACTTTCGAGGTCGAGGTTGGGCAGGTTTTCTCTCAGATAGCTCCGCGCAGCTTCGAGTGCGACGGAATCAACCGGAATCGGCTGTCCGTCGTAGTATTTAGTTGCCCGACCGACGAGGAGAATATAGATCGGTTCCACCACTTCGCCCCCTCCGAAGGCTGGCGCGGCGTCGCCGGCGACCAGCTGTGTTTCATCAGTGTTGTAGTGGAGGACTCGCCCGAACCGGTCGACGTATTCTTGTGCCAGGGCCCGCGAAACGGCCTCGGAGATCCCGTCACAGATCGAGTCGGGATGGCCGATCCCCTTCCGCTCGACGATCTCGATCTCCTGGTCTTCGACCGCGCCCCGTTTGAGGGACTGCACGCGGATGTTCCGATCGGTCATTGCCGAGAATAGCCGATGCCCGCTCCTATAACTTGCGAAAAGTAATTCACCGTTTCTCATGTCCCAGACGCATCAAATGGTTCACTGTCCTGATTCCGGCGTCTTCAGGCGCGGGAGGGGGGTCAATCGGCTGCGAGTAAATCCAAGTACGATGTCTGTAGTCGTTCAGCGTCGCCCAACTCCAAGTTTTCTAGTGTTTCCGTAACTCGGTCCTGGGCCCGCTCGATCGCATCTTCCGTGACAATGGCCTCGACTTCGACGAACTCCCCGAGACCAGCGACGCGATCGAGGGTAACCGTACAGTCCTCGAATGCGTACCGATCACGGGTTTTTTCGACGGTCGCCGCCGGCGAAAATCCGAGCGCGGTGAGGGCAGCCTGCATTTCGTCTCTCGAACCGACCTCCGTTTCGTGTTCCGTTCGGGTTTTGGTGGCCCCCTCGAGACGAGGGCCTTTGTGCGTGAGAACGGTCGTCGATCCGTCCGAATCTGTTTGTTCACGAAGTCTGAGTGCTTCGTCCCGCGCCGCAAAATCCCGGTGTGGGGCGTCGAAGTACACGTCGACTTGCTCAATTGTTCCGAGTGCTGTGGCCCCGGCCGCCTCGAGGTTCGAGCGAACAAGGTCATGGTCTGCGCGGACCTTCACCTCGACTTCGTACATGCGCGGAGACAGAGGGGCCAAAAGGAAAAGGTCCCGTTTCAAGTCCTGGAATGGTTAATCGCTGTTTTAGCCGACCAGTCCGAGTCGGCTGAGACCACCCATCACTCCAAAACCCGCCACGAGGACCATTGTCGCGATATAATAGACCGTGTGGACCCGATCGGGCTGGAACGCCGCCGGGAGGTGCTTGCGGACGATGTAGTAGTTCGCGAAGTAAAAGAAGACTTGCAGAATTGCCATCAGGGCTGCGGAGAACACCATGAGGGTGACTGGTAGTTGTCCGATGACGAGGATGGGAATGATACTCGCGGTGCCCATCAGGAGGATAAATCCGAGTCGCAGGCGGTCCGTGTCCATCTCCCGTTCGAGAACGAGTGGAAGCGTGTCGGCATTGACCCGCGCGGCCCCGTCAATGACCGTGACGACCGTCGAGAAGAGCGCGGCGAACGCCCCGGCGACAACGACGTAGAACGTCCACTCACCGAACCCTTCCTGCAAGATACTTCCGATGGCAATCGCCATGTTTGCATCCTGTGGCGGTTTCGGGAAGAGGACAGCAGTTGCGAGCAGAATCATGCTCACAATGAGAACGAAACTGAACACGAACGCGACCCGGAAGTCCCTCGTGCCGGTCCGCATCCAACTGGCGATGTACTCCTGGAAGCGTTCGTCAGTCGGGTCGTAATCTTGGCGTCGGAGGGCTCTGGCGCCTTCCTTCTTGGCCAGGCTCCAACTGCCGATCGTCACTGTCGTACTCAGGCCGGTTGGTGCGTAGCCAGCAAACGCAGCAAAGAGTCCCAGGAATACCGGCGAGGTCAAATCGGGCACGGTGAATGCGGTTTCCATCACCCGACTCGGTGCGGGTGGCGAGACGAATACGCCAAGGACGATGAGGCCGGCGAGGACGAACACGAAGATTTTCATCAGGTTCTCGATCCAGGAATACGTCGAGACCATCGTCAGCGCCACCGCAAACGCGATCAGGCCGATGTACAGTTGGATGGCGGTAATAGAGGGAATCAGTGCGGAGAGGAAGGTTGCGGCACTGAATCCCACCGAGGCGAGGATAACAGTCCAGCCCACCAGATAGACGAGCATTGTGAAGACCTGGCCCCAGTGATCGGGCCCCGGCAGATCTCCGTAGCCCTCGACTGGGTTCCTGCCAATTCCGTAGTTGTACCGGATGCCAAGTTCCCAGCCTCCGTACTTCGCGAGGAAGATGATCGCAACGACCCACACACCGAAGACCCCGTACAAACCGCCGAAGGTCGGAGCGAGGACGATGTGGCTCCCTCCGATCCCTAAAAGCGCCCACATGAGCGAAGGCCCGAGATGGTTTTTGATAAATCCGGCCCAGTCCTCGGCGGGATAGTTAAGATCCGGGGACTCTTCGGCTGTCCCCTCTGTCTCCGTGTCTACTGTTGCCATATGTACCCTTCCTTGTTCCGGGAGGGGAACTAAACGTTTGGATGGGAACGAAAACCGCCAGGGCCCATCTTTTGACAGCGAGGGAATCCCGACATTCACGGCGGGCGGAGGTGACAAGCGGACCGTGATTCTTAAGGGTCGAACGGATCCTTCT
>JAGXLJ010000310.1 GCA_018334775.1 Halodesulfurarchaeum sp. | reverse complement strand
CGGACGCACCACGTTTCATTGAGTATGAGGAGCACGTGGAGCACTACTCGGAGTAACAGCCAACGAGATCCGTGAATCAGGACGGAATTCTACCTTTGAGAAATCGGCGAGAATCGGGGGATAACCCCAATTGATTTGCCTTTGCGACCGTTGGTAATAGTACACGACAATGTTAGTATGTGAGCCACTACCGTCCCGATGGAGGGAAACGAATGGTTGTTGATCTTACTGTCAACGGCGACACCGTATCTATTGAGGAGGGTCAGGATCTGGCAAACGGGTTGCGAAACGCGGGCTACACCGAGATCAAGTGTGGCTGCGATGGCGGTACCTGTGGCATCTCGAAGATCTTCCTCGACGGCCAACTGGAGATGGCCTGTGGAATCGACGTCGTCGACGCAGCAGGGGCAGACGTCGAGACTGTGGCGAGTCTGGGGACCCAGTCGGATTTGCATCCGATCCAGCAGGCGTTTGTAGATCACCACGCCATCCAGAGTGGCTTTTCCACAGGCGGGTTCATCATGAGCGCAAAGGCGCTCCTACAGAAGAATCCGGATCCGACCGAAGCGGAGGTCCGGGAGGCAATTGACGACGTCTACTGCCGTGAGACTGGGTATCAGAAGCCGGTCGAAGCCATCCTCGACGCCGCCGAGCGGATGCGTGAGGAGGTCGCGGCCGACGGGGGGACAGACCCCGATTCAGATGCGGAAATGCAGGCCCAAGGTGAGACCCATGAATGACAGCGTTGACGACTTTGGACAGGACGCATCGGCAGATCCCCAAACGCCGCCTGACGAGGCGGAGGCGTTTCCAGTAGACATTGACGAACCGGCGAACAACCAAGTTCCGGAGGAAGAACGGGATTCGATCGCGACGGCGGTCGAGAAGGACGACGATCGAAAGCTGGTCACCGGGCAAGCGAAGTTCACCGCCGATTATGCGGATCGGTTCTCGGATCTGGCGTACGCAAGCGTCGTTCGAAGCGAGATCCCTCACGGGCGAGTTACCGGGATCGATACAACAGAGGCGGACGCAATGGACGGCGTCTACGCAGTGATTACGCCGGACTCAGACGCTGTTCCTGATACGAAGTACACTAGCGCGGGACAGTCCTACCCGGAGCCGAGTCCCTGGGACATGACCCTGCTGACAGAGCATGTTCGATATGTCGGCGACGCCGTGGCAGCGGTTGCGGCGGAGGACCGGGAAATTGCAGAGGCCGCCAAAGCAGCTATCTCAGTGAGCTATGAGGAGTACGACTACGTTCTCGACCCCGAGGAGGCCTTCACCGAGGACGCACCACGACTGTTCGAGGATGACGAGGTCGAAAACAAAATCGTCGGCCATGATTACGCCAAGAACCGGATGTCCAAAATCGAAGGTGAAATCGGCGACGTGGACGCTGCCTTCCAGGACGACTCTCTTACCGTTCACGAGACTGAGTGGGAATCGATTCGTCAATCCCACGCCCAACTCGAGAAACACACCTCCCTGGCCTTCCAAAACGAGGATGACCGGACCGTACTCATTACGAGCACACAGGTCCCAAACCACACCCGTCGTCAGTTGGCCCACCTGTTCGACATTCCGCTCCGGGACATCCGCGTCAAAAAACCACGCGTCGGTGGCGGGTTCGGCGGGAAGCAGGCGATGGTCACTGAACCTGTCACACTGGCCCTCTCGAGAGCGGCCGACCGACCGGTCATCTATGAGGCATCGCGTGACGAGGAGTTCCAGGCCATGCGGAGCCGCCATCCAATGCGCCTCCGGACTCGGACGGCCGTGTCCGACGACGGCTCGATAGAGGCCATCGATCTCTACGCGCTTTCGAACACGGGGGCGTACGGTAGCCACGGCATGACCGTTGCGGGGAACGTCGGCAGTAAGCCGATGCCGCTTTATTCGAAGGTACCGAACGCCCGATTCGAGGCCGAAATCGTTCACACTAACACGCCCCAAACTGGGGCAATGCGAGGTTACGGGGCCCCGCAAGGCACTCTTGCTATCGAAGGCCACCTCGATGAAGTGGCTCGAGACCTCGACCTTGATCCGATCGAGTTCCGCCGACAGAACTACATGGAGGTCGGGGACCTTGACGAGATCGCCGCCATGATGGGGGGCGAAGGTGCGAAACGTCGCATCCGCTCGTGTGGTCTCGATGACTGTATCAATCGGGGGATGGACTCCATCGGCTGGGACGATGTCGAACAGCCGGAGGAAAATCACCTCCATCGCGGGATCGGTATGGCCCTATCCGCACAAGGTACCGGTGTCGCCGGCGACGAACTGGGCGCTGCCCAACTCATGATGAACGAGGATGGCTCCTTCCACCTGAAGGTCGGTGGGGTTGATATCGGAACAGGGGCCGACACAGCACTCATCCAGATCGCCTCTGAGGTCCTCGGCGCGGCAGAGGAGGACATCATCATCGAATCCTCGGACACTGACGTCACGCCATTCGACTACGGTGCGTACGCGTCTTCGACGACGTACATCAGCGGGTCGGCGGTCAAAGAGGCGGCCGAAGACGCGAGGGAGAAACTCCTTTCCTGGGGTTCAAAGATGCTAGATGAACCGGTCGAGAACCTGGAAACGGGAGACGGAACGGTCTACAGCGAAACAACCGATCAATCAGTGACACTGAAAGAAATTGGCTACGAGACGACCTA
>JAGXLJ010000309.1 GCA_018334775.1 Halodesulfurarchaeum sp. | reverse complement strand
GGAGGAGACCAAAATCCAATTCGACGGCAAACCTGCTGATTTAGTCACGTTCCGTGATATTACCGAGCGAAAAAAACACACACGCCGGCTTGACACACTCATCAACAACCTCCCGGGTATCGTTTATCGTGCCCAGAATGATCCTGACTGGCCGATGGAGTTCGTCAGGGGTGAATGCGAATCACTGGCGGGTTATTCCGCTGAGGCTATCGAGGAGGGGAAGATAACTTGGGGAGAGGACATCATTCACCCAGCGGACCAACAAGCGGTCTGGGAGTCGGTCCAGAAGTCACTCGAAGAGGAGCGTCCGTTTGAATTCACCTACCGAATTCGAACGAAGGAGGGGGCCACAAAATGGGTTTGGGAGCGGGGCCAATTCGTTACTTCTCAGGCAAACGACGCGCAAATGCTCGAAGGATTCATTACAGATATTACGAAGCGCAAGGAACACGAAGACGAACTCCGACGGCATAACGAGCGACTCGACGAATTTGCCAGTGTCGTCTCACATGATCTCCGCAACCCGTTGAACGTGGCTAAAGGCCGGCTTGAGCTCGCTATGGAGGAATGTGAGTCCGACCATACCGAAACGGTCGCCGAGAATCTCGACCGGATGGAAACCCTCATTGAGGATGTCCTCAGGCTGGCTCGTGCCGGGGAAGCCGTCGGCGAAAGGGAACCGGTCGACCTCGCCGAACTGGGTCAAAGTTGCTGGCACAATGTGGAGACGAAATCGGGAGAGTTGCTCATCGACACTGACGCCGTCGTCAGAGCGGATAAAACTCGACTCCAGCAGTTGGTTGAAAACCTGTTCAGCAATGCGGTGGAGCACGGTGGCGACAAAGTGACGGTGACAGTGAGTACACTCGATGACGGATTCTACCTGGAAGACGATGGGCCAGGGATTCCTGAGGCAGAGCGCGATGAGGTGATCGAGGCTGGGTATTCTTCACGAGAAGAGGGGACCGGGTTCGGTCTGAGTATTGTCAAAGAGATCGTGGAAGCCCACGACTGGGAGATTCGGGTGACCGAGGGGGCTGACGGTGGCGCTCGATTCGAGATAACTGGTGTTGAGTTCGTTGCTGAATAGATCCGCTGTATGCAGCAACCGGTTACTGACAGATTCTGATCAGATTGTCCCGGATCGTACTGAATACGAGAGGCAATGACACCGCGTTTCCCCGGGTTTCGAGAATATTTCGACCGCGTTCACTCGTGGCCCGAGACTGGTACAGGCTCGTATGGCTGTTCGAGATACTCCTGATCCGATTTCGAGAGGTCGATATCGAGGGCTTCGACGGCCTCTTCGAGGTGTTCGACGCTGGTGGTACCGACGATCGGCGCGTCCACGGAGTCCTGTTCGAGCAGCCACGCGAGCGCGATCTGGGCCATTGTAACGCCGTACTCGTCGGCCAGTTCCCCGACCCGCTCGTTGATCTCTCGCCCGCCACTTTCGAAGTAGGGGTGCTCATGGGCGTAATCGTCAGTCTCGCCCCGCGTCGTGGCGTCGAACTCCTCGTGTGGGCGAGTGAGGTATCCACGTGCCAGCGGGCTCCAGGGGATGACGCCGATACCCTCGCGATCACAGAGTGGCAGCATCTCCCGCTCCTCCTCGCGATACAGCAAGTTGTAGTGGTTCTGCATCGTCTGGAAGCGTTCGAGACCCAGGCAATCGCTGGTCGCGAGCGCCTCGGCAAACTGATGGGCCCACATCGAGGAAGCGCCAACGTACCGCGCCTGTCCCCGACGGACAGCGTCGTCGAGCGCTGACAGCGTTTCGTCGATCGGTGTGTCGTAATCCCAGCGATGGATCTGGTAGAGGTCGACGGTTTCCATGCCCAGTCGATCCAAGGAGTTCGCGAGTTCCTGCTCGATGGCCTTCCGGGAGAGGCCGCCGGAGTTGGAATTGTCGTCGTCCATCTGGAAGAAACCCTTCGTGGCGACGACCTGCGCATCGCGATCGTATTCCGCGAGGACCTTTCCGAGGACGCGCTCGGACTCGCCCAGTGAGTACATGTTTGCTGTGTCGAAGAAGGTAATTCCCAGGTCGATCGCCCGCTCAATGATTTCCCGGCTTTCCTCCTCGTCCAGTACCCACTCCCGCCACTCACTGCTCCCGAAACTCATACAGCCGAGGGCGATTCGGCTGACTTCCATGCCCGTGGAGCCGAGGGTGGTGTACTCCATAGTTGGTGCAGGATCGAAGGGGAAAAAAGGATTCGGCCAGGTGTGGTATGATTCACCCTCGGCCGTGGCACTTTTGATCAGGCGGCCATGGCCAATTTTCGGTTGACGGCGGTTTTCTGCAGGTGTGCTGAATACAGCCTCTGTGTGCAGCAGTCGGTTTCTGACAACCTCTGATTAGGTCTCACGGAGCGTGAAGAATACAGCGCGCAAATTTAGTTCGGCGCCCGGGGTCACGCGGCTTCGGAAAGTCATTCATCCGCCCCGCTTTTGGTTGAATCGACCAGCCGCCTAGAGACATCGAACCGGCCGGTCGCATTTTTTCAAAGGGTTCCGAGTCGGTCCTCATCGAACGTGGTCGCGTCGAAGACACTGGCGGCGAGGTCGCTGGACTTGCTTCGCGCCAAATCCTATTCTCCGTCCTTTCTGATGGTCCAGTTCATGGTTCTCGAGGTGGTTCGGATGTTATCGAACCTGTATCTCCCCC
>JAGXLJ010000308.1 GCA_018334775.1 Halodesulfurarchaeum sp. | reverse complement strand
CGCGTCGGTGAGTTCCTCGCGAGAGAACGGGATTTCGAGTTCGTAGGGTTTCGCGGAGTCAAACAGTCGATCGAGATGGGCATCCCAGCGGAAAATCGCCGTCCCGTCGGCCGTGTCGTAGGCTCTCGCCCCTTCGAAAATGCCGGTCCCATAATGCAATGCGTGGGTGAGGACGTGAACCGTGGCGTCTTCCCAATCCACGTATTCGCCGTCCATCCAGATGGTCTCGACGTCCATCTCTTCGAATCCAGACATACCGAGTGGTATCGCGGCGACCACCATAAAACCGTTACCACGTGCGGGTCAGCCACTTACACAAATGGTATAGTGGTATGGACGCAACTTACAGTAAATGGAATGGCCCACTCCCGAGCTCGCTGTCGCTTTTATGTATCTAGGAGTGGTGCCAGCAATTACGAACATCATCCTACTCTGGGAGGAACGATTCAAGCCGGGAGTTATCTGGTTTATCGTTGCAATGGGGATCGGCGGCGCTTGGGCAATGATCTTTGCAACGTTTACCCTCATCTCTCACACGGGCGTGACCCTTGCCCTCGGGAACTTCTTTTGGGCCCTCATCCCAGCGGCCTCAGTCAGCATGTTCCTGGCCGCCTACGAATACGTCTTCAAAAAGATCGTTTCGTGGCAGACGATAGCGATACTGTACGCGCCCGTCCTGGGACTGTTCGTCCTGTCCTGGTTCAACCCACGGAACCTGGTGTTCACTGAGGCCTACACCGTCGACCCGAACGGATACCTCTCCTTCCCTAAATTCGGCGGGCCGATCAAAATCGCCGTTACGAAAGTGTATGGATACGTTCTGGTCTTTCTTGGGGCGGGTATGTTCGTTGGCGAGGTCATGCGATCGAAGGGGACCCACCGGCGACAGACCCTATACGTCCTTGCGTTTCTGTCAGTGCTAGTCCTGGCAACGCTTGTGAAAGTAACTAGACAGGTCCCGATTTACTTCGACCCGACCCCGGTGGTCTTTTCGCTGTCAGGACTGGCCTTTGCAATTTCGATTCATCAGGGTGGCCTGCTGAAACTCGGCCCCATCGCACGGGAACAGACATTCGAGGACGTCTCAGAAGCGATCTTCGTCGTGGATCCGAAAGGGCTGATTATCGATGCCAATACGATTGCGATCGGTATCTTCGGCAGCGAGACAATCGGCCGGTCGATCGATGCGGTTTTAGCACCCCACGAAGCCGAGACCGAAGACGAAGAGAGGCCAACCGTTCGCATCCAACGCGAGGATCGGGCACGGATCTTCGCAAAGCAGACCTCCGGCATCGAATACGGACGTGGGCTCGAAGGAGAGTTGGTCGTCCTCAACGAGATCACCGCCCTGAAAGAACGGGAAGAGGAGTTAGACTTGCTCAAACAGATCCTCACCCGCGTGCTCCGGCACAACATCCGGAACGACCTCAACGTTATCGCCGGGTATACAAAATTTATCCGAGATAAATCCGCGGACGAAGAGATCAGCAATTGGGCGGACCAGATCGGCGAGAAAGCCGAGAAGGTGGTCGCTCACGCCGAAAAAGTTCGACAGATCGAACGGGTGATCACCAGTGGCAAAACGGTCAAACGCTCACTTGCCGCCGAGGTCCAGGCCGTCCGAAAGCGTCTCCAGGTAGAGCCAGCCACGTCCCTCACGATTGACGTGGCAGACGTGAGGGTCACTGTTCATCCCGAGTTTCAGCTGGCGATCCGGGAGTTGATCGACAACGCAATAAGCCACCATACAGGTCCTGGAGATCCGAAGGTGAGTCTCACCACGGAACTCGAGGAGACCGACGTGACACTTATCGTCGAAGACAACGGTCCGGGACTTCCCGAAGAAGAGATCGACGTGCTCGAAGCCAAAGAGGAGACCGACCTCGAGCACAGTTCCGGGATCGGTCTCTGGCTGGTCCAGTGGATCGTGTCCCGTTCGGGAGGTGAACTACTCGTAGAGCAAGACGAGCAGGGGACCCGGATCGGCATTCGATTAGCGATAGCGGATCGGAGAGCCTGAACAGTTAAAGGATACCTCCCATATCAGGTGACCTGAATGAGGCCGTGTTACCAGTCCGTGTTACGGGCCGGAGTTCGTATAGTGTTCGGTTACTATAACCCGATTGGGATATGACACTCCGAGATATTCGCTATCTCTTCTTGAAATTGAACATCTGGCTCGTTTTCAGTGCCATCCTTATGGTGGTGGTAACGGCACTGGCGCTGTCGCTCCCGCTCGAAGCGGTGGGGCTGGGATTTCTGCTGCCATCCCTCCTCATCTATTTCGTCTACGTCGAGGAGCGGCGCGCCGTCGGGCCAGAGGACCCTCTCAATCACCCGCATCGAACGGTGCTCGTTCGCCGGTACCAGCGACAACTTCTGATCACTGACCGCCTCGCCCTGCTCGGCTACGAAACGCTGTTGGTCTGGCTCGTGGCACAAAACCCGAGCACTGGACTGTGGTACATCGCCGGTGGGCAACTTCCGCTGGTCGTGTTGGGCCTTTACAATCACCTCAAACGACATCCGACCTTTGACTCGCTTGCGGTCGGGGCCACCTGGTCGTACGTTATTCTTTTCACAGTCGTCATTTCCACGGGACAGCGCCTCAGTCAGGCCCTTGTGTTCCCCTTTCTCGCGTGGCTTCTCATCCCAGATCGGAAGAGCACAC
>JAGXLJ010000307.1 GCA_018334775.1 Halodesulfurarchaeum sp. | reverse complement strand
ACCGGCGTGGCAATCGGATCGCTGTTCACCGCTGGGATGACCCTCCTGCAGTATTTCGCCAGCGACACTGAAGTTGCGGCTATCGTCTACTGGACCTTCGGCGACGTCGGCCGGGCGACCTGGGGCCACGCGCTTTTGATGACGGGTGTCGTTCTGCTCGCATTGGGCTACTTCGTCGCCAACGCCTGGAATTACGACGTCATGGACGCCGGGACCACCACCGCAAAGAGCCTCGGCGTCGATGTCGAATCCCTCAGGATCCGAGGGATGGCTGTCGCCTCGTTCGTGACGGCGATCGTGATATCCTTCGTGGGAATTATCGGGTTTGTCGGCCTTGTCGCCCCGCACATCGTCCGAATGCTCGTCGGTGGTAACGAACGCTACCTCCTGCCGACCTCTGCACTGGCCGGTGGTGCGTTGCTGGTCGCAGCCGATACACTGGCCCGGACGGTGGTCGCCCCGGTCGTCCTGCCGGTTGGGATACTCACGTCCTTCCTCGGTGCACCGCTTTTCATCTACCTCGTCATCCACGGGAGGGGATACTGGTGACACTCGAAATCCATGATCTGGCGTTTGCCTACGAGGACGAGTCGGTACTCGAAGGAATTGACCTGACCGCCGAGTCAGGCCAACTCCTCGGGTTTCTTGGGCCGAACGGCTCCGGAAAGAGCACGCTGCTACAGGCAATCAACCGGATACTGGACCCCGATAGAGGGACGGTTCGAATCGATGGTGACCTCGTTTCAGAGTCGAGTCGCAACGAGATCGCCAGGCGGGTTGGCTACGTCCCCCAAGAAGAACAGAGCGCGTTCCCGGCCACGGTTTTCGAGACCATCTTACAGGGTCGCCGTCCCCAAGGGGGCTGGTCGCCGAGTGAGCGGGACCGACAGGCAGCAACGGCGATGATCGATCGTCTCGACCTCGAAGCGTTCACGAACCGGCGAGTAAGCGAGCTCAGCGGCGGACAACGTCAGAAAGTTCGACTCGGACGCGCGCTCGTCGGTGAACCATCGGCCCTATTACTGGACGAACCGACAAGCGCGCTCGATTTGAAACACCAACTGGACGTGATGGACCTGATAGTCGAGCACGTTCGCAAGCGGGACGTCGCTGGGTTGATCGCCATCCACGATCTCAACCTCGCCGCGCGCTACTGCGACCGGATCGCACTGCTATTCGAAGGGGAAATATACGACGTGGGAGGCCCGGACGTGCTAAACCCCGAGACGATCCGAACGGTCTACGGTGTCGAAGCGACCGTTCGACATCTCGGCGACCGTCGACTGGTCGTGCCGGAGACCGCAGTCGATGGCCAGCGGGCGCCCGAGGCCGAACTGGCTTTTCGAGTAACGGCTGACGACGACTGAGACACCATGACGTTCGACCTCACACAAATCGGAACGGTCCGAAGCGAGTTTGATCGGCCGACCGATCCGGCGACGATGCGCAAACACGAGAGTCAAATCATCCTCGACCCGAAATTCGCCGACGGGCTCACCGGAATCAATGATAACGACAGCCTGACAATCCTGTTTTACCTCCATAAATCGACAGGATACGACCTCGTCGCCCCTCGACGGGACGGCATCGACCGCGGGACCTTCGCCTGCCGTCCCCCCATCGACCCAGCCCCATTGGCTCGACGACTGTCGGGTTGGTCGAACGGGACGGGCACGAACTTCGAGTCACAGGATTAGATGCGATAGACGGAACCCCAGTGCTCGACATAAAACCGTATGCAGCCTCGCTCGATCGGCCGCCCCACTCGGGGGGTGACGACCGTCGTAAAGACCCTCGCAGCCGTATCGAGGGATACGTCCGACACCGGGCCCCCGAAGCGCTATTGCTCGAAGCGGGTGAGGTTCACGGTCATTTCTGTCCATACCTCGCCCTCGGCGTGATGGCCGGTGCGCACGCGATTCGGAAACTCGGTGTCGCTTCGACGGGCATGGAAGACGTCGTCGCGGTCGTCGAGACCAACAGCTGTTTCGCTGACGGCGTTCAGGTCACGACGGGCTGTACGTTTGGCAACAACGGTCTGATTTACCGGGACTATGGCAAGACCGCAGTCACGCTCGTCTCCCGGGAGAACCCAGAGGAAGGCGTCCGACTCCACGTGAAGGAGCGGAAGGGGATCCTCGAGAAGGACTACCCCGAGGCTCACGAACTCTTCGAGCGCGTCGTGGCCCAACAAAATGCCACAGCCGAAGAACGCGAGCGGTTCAGCGAGGCCTGGGCGACGGTCGCGTTCGACCTGCTCGAGCGGCCCGTCCCGGACCTGTTCGATGTGGAGACGGCCGTCGCGGACGGGTTGCCCGAGCTCGCCCCCATCTTCGAGAATACGACCTGTGCGGACTGCGGGCTCGTCTTCCACTATCCCCGCGCGCACTGTCCGGATTGCCTCGGTGACGCGGTCGAGTGGCGGGAGGCTGCGGGGACGGGCGAGGTCTACACTTACTCCGTCGCGCGCACGCTCAGCGGCTGGCCCGAGGAGGACCTGCCCCTCGTCGTCGCCTACGTCGAACTCGAGGAGGGTCCGCGGGTCCTGACGAACGTCCGCGCGGATCCGGACGACGTCGCGGTCGGCACCCGGGTCGCCGTCACCTTCGTCGAAACCGCCGAGCCCGACGTGGCGATCCCGGTGTTCGAGCCGGCCCAGGACACCGCCGACACTTA
>JAGXLJ010000022.1 GCA_018334775.1 Halodesulfurarchaeum sp. | reverse complement strand
TCCGACTCAATGTAATCGACCCAGCGCTTGATACCCTCGATCCGCTGCTCGCGGTTGCGTTCTTTCTTCGCTTCGAGGTGTTTACGCGCGTTTGAGTCGTTCATATTCGTCTTCGACGTCGAGTCGGCCTACCCATTCTTCGAGGCGAGACACACTAAGACTTTCCTCGAAGAGTGTGTAGAGGTGGACCGCATCCTCGATGTCCTTCTGTGCTCCGAGGTGGAGTTTGTAGGCTATCTGGAGTTCAAACGGACCGACCGGAATCGCCTCGCCACCGATACGGGCCGTGAGAGCGTTTTCGAGTGACGCGCGGTCGAACTCGTCGCGCGTGAACTTGAGTTCGAGATGGGGTGTAATCTGGTCTTTCGGAGCGACCCAGATGTTATCGCCGTTTTTGAGCATCTCGTACAGTGACGTGAGTGGCATCGCCGGTCCCCAGAAACCCGATTCGTCGAGTGCCGTGGCGAGTTTCTCGGCGGTCTCTTCGTCTATCCGCTCGATGAGGACGTCGATGTCCTCGGTGGATCGAGCCCGACCAGCGAGAATAGAAACATAGCCTGCGATGTAAACGTGCTTACTGTCGAATCGACGGAGAATGTGAGAGAACTCGAACGCTAACTCGTCGAGCCGGTTGGGGTCACGATCGATGACGAGTGTTCCGTTCCGGAGTTCGATACCGCCCATAGACGTTCGTTAGCCGCCGGACGCATAAATCGTCGGGAGCCGCGGTATTCGGGACGATTCGTTCGGTCTGACCATTTGTGTCCTCGCACGTTTTCTCTCGTCCCGGGTGTTCCCTTCCTGAACCAACTATGGATAGGTCACCCAATCGATGAGTCGCCGCAGACCCAGCGCCCCGGCGATCGCGGCGAAGGGAGCGAACACCCCGCTTTCGAGCGGTGCCGTAATCGGCGTTATCACGGCTGTGGACTCGCCCTCGATTTCGTCAGTTCCGGATGCAGTTTCACTTTCGGTCCCGACTGGTGATGGGTCTTCACTGCGCTGCATTGCAGCCGATTCATCTGCCGGTGGGACGCCGACTGACTCGCCATCCTCGACCCCGTCGCCGTTCGTATCTGGGTTAGCCGGATCTGTCCCATAGCGCTCGATTTCCCAGGTGTCAGGGAGCCCGTCCCTGTCCGTGTCGACAGCGGTCGGATCGGTTCCCAGTCGTAACTCTTGCCCGTCGGACAGCCCATCGCCATCGGTGTCCGAATCTGTCGGGTCAGTGCCCATTTCGAGCTCCTGTGCATCGTCGATGCCATCTTCGTCTGTGTCGGCCCTGGTTGGATCGGTCGGGAGGTCACTCAATTCGCGGTCATCAGAGAGGCCGTCCCCGTCAGTATCAACGCGTCGTGGGTCGGTCCCGTGTCTGATCTCCTGGGGGTCACTGACATTGTCCCCATCGGTATCCGACAGCAGCGGTTCCGTTCCGAAACGCGTGAGTTCGGCTCCGTCCTCCAGGTCGTCACCGTCCCCGTCTGCATGCATGAAATGTGTGGGGCCGTCGATCTCCTGGCTATTTTTGAGACCGTCACTGTCCAAATCGCCCGCTTGCCACAGCACTTGCATCTCCACGACCCTTCCGTTCCACAGTTCGGCGCCTCCATCTGGATACAGTCCCACGAACACGGACTGACTCGCCACTTCGATCCTTTCATCCGGGTTCTCCAACGCGATCTGGACGGTATCTTCGGTCCGGGAGAACGCGTCATCGTCGAGATCGATCGTGACCGTCTTGGAACCGAGTTCTTCGAGTGTCACGGAGGTTTCCCCGAGGGCTTCGGACGTTGGCCCGAACCGTTCGACTCGTTCTTCTGTCACGCGAACCGTATACTGTCGGAAGTCCTTCGCTTGGTCATCAAAAACAGGCGCCCCGACTTCCGCGTTGATTGCTGGGCTCTCCTCGGCCCACACCCACGTCCCCAGGTCGCTCGCTTTCGTCGGAGAATCGCTGGCGATGACCGACCGATCGAAGTCGTCTCTCACATCCTCTTTTGCAACACTTGGCCCGGTGATTTCCGCATCGAGCACTCCGGTCGAAACCGCGCCGACTCCCCCACTGAGAACAAGTGCGAGAACGAGCGCGACGACGCCGACCCGTCGGAGTGCATATGGCATACTGGAACGTGAGCCGTCAGTGCACTTGAAAGTGCCCACGTACCAGCGGGATACAACTGCCCTGCCCTCTATGGGCCCGTATGGGATGGCGATCCCGGCTCCGGCGGAGCCTGGCTCGGGAGCGACTCACAATTTGGGCACTTGGCGTGGTAGTGATTGTTGCAGCGCTCCTCGTCGGATTTGCAGGAACCCCATATATGGCTCCGGATGGCTCCATCGAGCGGGTCTCAGCGATACCAGGCGCTACCGTGACGGAAACTGCTGGGGGCTATGCGATCACCCCTTCCACCGAGAAGCCTGATACAGGCCTGGTATTCTACCCAGGGGCCCGAGTCGACCCGAACGCGTACGTCTCGATGTTGGCCCCAGTCGTGGACCAGACCGGCGTCGCCGTGTTCGTTCCACGCCCACGTTTGAATCTCGCCGTCTTCGAACCGGGGATGGCTGATTCGATCGCGAGCGATCACCCGTCGATCGATCGCTGGTACGTCGGTGGCCATTCACTTGGCGGGGCGATGGCCTGTCGCTACGCTGCCGCCAATTCTGAGGCAGTCACAGGGCTGGTGCTTTTCGGGTCGTACTGTGACCGCTCAATTGCTGATACCGACCTGTCCGTTCTGTCGGTCGGTGGAACCAGCGATACGGTCCTTGGGACCGAGACGGGGGCGCTCCGACCAGAAACCCTCCCGGAATCGGCGACGATCCGCCGCGTCGAGGGCCTCAATCACACGCAGTTCGGGAGCTACACCGGCCAACCAGGAGACAGCCCGGCCGAGATTTCGCGAGCGCGAGCCCACGACCGACTTCAGTCACTCCTTATCGAGTTCTTTGAAACCGAATAGCTGCTGGCACCCTGTATGGGTGGCGAGTCAGTCGAATAGTCCCATTTCCTCGGCGAGGAGATCCTGCAATCGAGACTTCACTGCGGGGTCGATCTCGGCGACGGGTTCCCCGTCGTGTTGGCGCTCGTTGTGTGCCTCGATGGTATCCTCGACGTCCGGAAACGGAACGGTCGTATCGGTCCCACAGGCTTCACAGGTGATCGTAATATCGGGGACATCCTCGGAAGGGGCCATACGGTTGACACTACACAGACCGGTCCTAAAGGGCGATCGATTTGTTTGCAACCGATCTCCCGCAAAAACGAAACCCGTCCGACGCTTTCAGACCGTTTCGATTTCGGCCTTGACGGCCTCGACAGTCTCCGTATCGAGTGTCAGATCGGGGTGTGCGTCTTCGACGTGTGCTTCGACTTCGGTCATAACCTCGTCTTCGCTGTCGCCTTCACAGATACCGTGACAGCCATCGACGATGCATTCTACCTGTTGTGACATAGCAATTAATAGATTGGGTAGCTGCTGCTTATGCCATGTGCCCACATGATTTGGGTCGATGGCCCCGACTTCCAGATTGAAGCCGTCGCCTTCCGTGCGGCCATCCGGCTCTGGCGCCGCGAGACAATTCTGACGTTCTCTCGTGGGTGATCGACTGTCGACGAAAACCGTGCCTTTCGAGGGTTTTGTATCGATGCCCCTCGTAGTGAAGATAGACTGACTACAATGGGCTTTCAGTACGCACCGGAGATACCTCAAGCGCTCGATGAATCCTATCGAGCCGACGTGGAACCGTTCCAAACACCGACTGATCTCGTCGTTCCAGAGCGCCGGCCGATGCGGGCGGAGGTCGCTCATCTGAACTGTCTGTTCTTTCCCCGGCTGTGGAACGCCGGGGACCGCGTTGGGGAACTGGAAGCGATCCGCGAGTGTCTCGACGACCTCGGTGAGCTCTTTGCGACGGGTATTCGAGCGTATGGAGGGGATCCAAACGCGATCGTTCCAGCGGTTCTCCAGCAAATCCCAGCAATTCGTGAAACCCTCAAGCGGGATGTGACAGCCGCCTACAAGGGAGATCCCGCGGCCAAGAGCTATCGTGAGGTCATTCGCTCCTACCCGGGGTTTCACGTTTTGATGATTTATCGGACAGCCAACGCACTCTACGAGGCTGGTGCCGAGCAGTACGCACGTGAGCTGTCCGAAAGTGCCCACAGCGAGACGGGCATTGACATCCATCCGGGCGCCGAGATCGGGGAGCACTGCTTCATCGACCACGGGACCGGCGTCGTCATTGGTGAAACGGCGACGGTGGGGGACTGGGTCCGGATCTACCAGAACGTTACGCTCGGTGCGCTTCACTTCGAGGAGGCCGAAGACGAGGAACACATGCTTCGGAAGGGCTACAAGCGCCATCCGGACATCGGCGATCACGTCGTCATCGGGGCCGGGTCAAACATTATGGGCCCGATCGAAGTGGGTGATCACGTGAGTATCGGGGCCAACTCCTGGATTAGCGAGGACGTCCCGGACCACACGGCAGTGTTCATCGCGGACCACCCCGATCTTGAACAAAAACCGACCGAATAACATTTCTCAGTCTGCAAGTTCGAGATCGTACTCCTGGCCGGTGAGGAGGAACAAGACGTCCTCCACGACTGTCGAGAGCTCAGGAAGGAGTCGCAGGAGTGCCAGGGTGATGAGTATTAACGCCACCACGGATAGGGACTGGGAGATGACCCGGTCGGCCACGATGTAGGAGACGAGATACGGGTCATCGATGCCGAAGACGAGAAAGATCGGCTCCCGGAAACCGGCGAACCACTGGAACCCGTGGGCAAGTGCGATAAACGCGACCCGCAGCACGTTCAGACCGTAAATTATCGGGATGGCGATAGCGATACCAAGAGCCTGGCGCCGGGGCGACGCGTCGACGGCGAGTGCCAGTCCGGAGACGATCGAGATACTTCCGATTCCGGTACAGGCAAGGACGACTCTGGTGGTCAGATGATGGCCATCCTCCGCTACGAAGACAAACGTACTTCGGAGTCCGTCCTGACCGGTCACGACGGTCGGATCCACGCCCACGAACCCGAGAATCGCCTCCACATTTCGGGCGACGAGTTCGATCGAACCGCTTCGGAAGAACGTGATCGCCTCGAATGGGAGGTAGATGAACCCCATAATCGCAACTGCTTTTGTAATGACGGTAAACGACCGCTGGCCACTCCAGATAATCCAGCCGACGTACAGTGATCCCGGAACTGCAATCGCACTCAGTAGTCCTTCGATGATACTTCGCTGGACGATCGCGTAATGTGGGATCATCAGGACCCAAAACACCGCAAAAACGGACCAGGCCACCGTGGCGGCGTGGCGCTCGTAGGGCGACTCCAACCAGGAAAGGACCCCACTGGACGCGAAGATGAGAATCACGACCCACGCCAATGGGTCGGTGACGACGGCCAGATCCGCGATCGCAACCATGTATACGTCGGGACGATTCGTTGCGGGAAGTGTGTAACGGTCGGAGAACTACGGGCGAACGAGTCGGCGGATCCCAAGACCGACCGCGAGCAGGGCGAGACTTCCAAGCGCAATGAGCAGGAGTTGGGTCGGCCCGATTCGAAGCGGTTCGGGGACCGCCGACCAGGCCCGTTGGATTGCCTTCTTGGGCAATTCTGGATCCGGTTCTGGAAGTGAGTCGGCTGGACCGGTCGTGGGTGTCGAGGCCGACGTTTCAGTCTGGACGGACTCTGCTCCGGTCTCGGAACTCCCGGACTGCCAACGGCCTCCCCCTCCACCTCCGGCCCCACTGGCTGCGTCTGTCCCGGAGCGAGTGTCGAGGAATTGCCCCGAGCGAACCGGGCTGAGTTGGTCTCCGTCTGCGGTGACCGACACCGTATATTCGGTCCCGCTCTCGTAGTCGCTGAGGTCCGCCGTCGTCTCGTATGTGCCGTCTTCGTCGACAGTCACGTCCATGTTTGTGGTAAATGAGTCGTTCGCTCCGTCGATGTGCACTGTTGCTGTGGTGCCCGGTGCGACAGTTGTGGTTCCATTGATCGGGACGGTGTCTCTGGCTGGCAGGTCGAGGGACCCGTTTTCAGAGACACCCCCAAGGGCTGCTCGCGCCTCGATGACATTCATGGCTTCTTGCCCGGAGATTTCGGCTGATCGGTTGCCATCATTGCGCGGGACGAAGGGTGTTTCCTCGGTGAGCACCACAGCAGTTTCCAGGGCGCTTCCCGGGCGCACGGTCTCGCCACCAGCCTCGGCGACGACGTAGAACTGGTCCGGGTTTGCGGTCTTGATTCGTTTGAGGCCGGGCGGAGTTTGTGTCCCTGACTCGGCTTTGGGATTTGGGCCGATGGAGACGAAGGCAGAGGGTGATTCTTTAGTATGGTCGTTCTCTCCTGCTGGTACTGTTGGGGTGGTTTGGGTCACCGCTTTCGAGTTCTTCGCGTGCGGTGGTGGTCCGCCAACTGAGATGTTTCGTGTGAACATGCCGAGACCGCTCGTGTTGACTGCGACGACCAATCGGTCACCGACAGCGACCTCGTCTTCTCGACTGGCGTGGGTTCGCACTGCACTCGGACCGGCAAGTGTAACGTCTCGTGGGGCAACCAGCGTTTCCACGGACGCGGACCAGTCCGCCGTCACCTGGAAGACAGCGGTGGCTTGCTGAGTGTCAGGTCCCGTCAAGATGAGCGTATAGTCTCCGGCAGCGAGTGCGCCACCGCCGACCGGCTCTGCTGATTTGGAGGCGCTTTTCGACGGGACCGTTCCGTTCGCTGTGCCTCCGGTTGATCCGTTGGTCGGAGTGTTCACCGACCTGTTCGAAGACCTCGTATCTGGTTCATTCGCGGTGGAAGTCGGTGGCTCGCTCGATTGGGCCGACCTGGAATCGTTCGATTGGGGCGACTCTGGGTCAGTCGGCGGGCCCTTACTCGGGTCCTGCTCCACCGCAGAAATCCACTGGTTCGTTCTGGGGGGTGAGTCGTTCGGTTCGAGGTGGTAGCCGGGGCCCGAACTCATTGTATCGCGTCCACTTGTCAGGACCTGGATTTCGTAGGGTGGTGACTGATTCCCGGCTGCGAGACTCACATTCTCGAGAACGAACCCATCTGGGCCTTCGAGGCGGATCCTCGCGGAATCGGAGTGCTCGAGAATGATGTCGAAGAGGGCCGGCTCCCCACGCTGGACCGCTGCTGTCCGGTTCAAGAAGCGGATGCTTGTTGGCGGCTCGACGGTGAAGGATTCAGAGCGGGCCGAGTCGTTAGTCGCCACAGCGTTCACGTGAATCTGATAGCGGCCCGGAAGAGCCTCGAAAGCGAACGCAGCGGTGCCAGTGGCGTCGAGTTCACCGCTTCGGGACTGGGCCACAGTTCCGTTGTCGACGTCTTTTAGGGCCACCTCCAGGGCTCGTTCGGAGTCATTGCCCCGTACCGTGACTGGAATCACGTCGTCAGTTGTGGAGATGTTCGTCTCCGGCGCCTGAAGGGAGAGTGCAACCGGGGTTGGTGAGTCTGACTGGACTGACTGCTCCGCTGTTTGTTCGACTGTCAGCGTCGCACCCGGCCCGAGCCCACCCCTCGGTGCATCTTGTTCGAGGAACAGACCCGTATCACCCGGGTCGTAGGCGCCGTCGCCATCCGCGTCACTGACTTGCGGGACTTCCAGCGCAACTGTCTTGCCACCAGGGGCATCAGCTGTGACCGTCGCGTGAAGGCTGAATTCGGTGCTCGCGTTCCCCGGCCCAAACCAGGCTGTGTCTGCTTGGGGTTCGAGGACCCAACTCCCATAGGGGGTTGGATCGCTGGCGGTGGCGAGTGTGGTGTTGTTTGCTTCGAGGGAAACCGACTTGATGTGGCTCTCAGATAGCGTGCCGTTCGTGCGGACTGTGACAGCTGTGAGCCGATCTCCGAAGGTATCCGAGCCGACTGATTGGGTGTCTTTTTCGCGGTAAATTCCGGAGGTTGATTGGATGGTTGAGTTTTGTGAAATATGGCCTAGTGCTTTCGAAAACAACTCAATTGGCACTTTTGTATCCTTAGCAATATTTGAGGGTTCAGACAAATTCACTTTTTCAATAATAGAAATACCTGAATTATCTGTGAACGTTGATGAATTTGAGTTGTAAACCGTTATGTATTCTGTACCATTTGAAAAGCCATGCAAGAACATGTCTTCTGCGTATGATAGATTATTGGTAGTATACTGCTTACTAACTCCTGGATAATTTGATTCCACCCTAACAATGGGTACATCTTTTTGAAAGTTTCCTGCAGTCTTTAACAAAATAAAACTGTCTGACTCCATAGACATAGAGGACAGAGAATTTGCACCGCCGTCTACAATTACGTCATCCTCCGGCCCCAGACTTTCATCCTTAGATTTCAAAAGGGATTCTCCACCTTCCAGTTCGTCATTCATATTCATATCAACAAAAAACTCGTTACTCTCGAAATCACGAACATCCAATTCTGCATCTAAATCTTGGTCTTTGACCGTAGTGTTTTCTGGATATGTAATGTTATAATTTGAAATACGGAGATCAAAAGACGGGTTACCACTGACTCCATTCTTTTTTATGTCCACAAATAATCCATCTTCAGCTTTCCTGTACTCTGTGGTTTCAGAGTTGGTATTGAAAAAACGAATCTTCCCCTTATTGTCACTATACATATCAGCCTCTCCGACTGAAATCTTCCCATCCCTTATTAGCAAGTCATCACCTTCATTATTGTTATTTTTATCGAAGATAACCAAACCATTCATGAATTTAGTGCGCCCGTTTTTCCAGGTTCCATTAATCCCTGTTTTATCATATATTCTACCATTTTCGACATCTTTATTTAACGCGATATCGCGATTCGAATCAAATGTGGAGTCCCCTTGGACATCTATAAAAAAGATGTCCTCTTCTCCAAAAGCGTCGACAGCTGAGTTTTCATCGCCGTCAGGATCAATCATATTCATTGTCGTTTTGGTGGGCAGGTCATTCAAGTTTGAACCAAGATCAGGGTCCCCTACACTCACTAATGTATTCTCATTCAGGTCAAAATCTATAGTCGATTGATTTTGATCATCGCCAGTGAATACCTGGGCTTTTGTTATTCTTTTATCAACCCCAGCATTGACATTTCCATCTCCACCGCTGTTGTAAATCGGTTCTCCATAACCCCCCTCCTCGTTTTTTGTATAATCTGTCCCATAATCTGGATCTTCCCAAATTTGGTAGTCACTGGTACTGAGATTGACTGTGACATCTCCGCTCCCTTCTTTCTTTATTTGGTCATCCCCATCCAAGATTGAATCTGAGCTTTGGATAATAGGCAACTTTCCAGAGTACACCTCTGAATCAGTACTGTTGATATACCTGAGACTCTCCTTGACAGTTCTATAATTACCACTCGTTCTTTCAATAGAGGCAGATTCATTGACTAAACCTACATCATAAATATCATCTCCATATTCGTAATTACTTAATTGATTGTTTTCGGACAAATCCTTCACGAAGACATGATTTTGTTGGAATGTGTAATGATTCGAGTCGTTAAACGAATCGGATGGCTCTATTATTTCAACAAGCTTCACTATTACATCTCCGGATTGATAGCCATTTTCTTGTTTATCAATGCCGTCCGTATGATTGATGTATCGGTAATTTGAATGTGCCAATTGGAAGGATTTTTCATCATGTTTGGGACTCTCGATCAGTGAATCATCCTTCTCCC
>JAGXLJ010000306.1 GCA_018334775.1 Halodesulfurarchaeum sp. | reverse complement strand
GGGGCCAGGAGAACGATTTTCGTTCCGGGGAGTTCCTCGACATCGTGGAGTTGCCTGATCCCGGCCACGACTTGTCGGGTTTCGACGCCAATGTCGACCTCCAGACGGACTAATTTGTCAGCCCCTTCGATCGGTTCGGCGGATTCGATCTCTCCGACGCGTATGTCCAGGTCCTGAAAGTCATCGAAGTCGATTCGATCCTCGGCGACAGGTTCGATATCAGTCATTGTCGTGTCGGTGTCGTCCGCTGCAGCCGTTTCCTCGATCTGCTCTTCTAACGCTTCTTGGCGGGCCTGGACTTGCTCGTCCTCGATTTTCTCGAACGGCTCTCGAGGCGCTTCGAACGTGTCCGGCGGGACTTCGAGACAGGCCTCAAGGTTCGTGTCTTCGAGTGAGCCCTGCTCGTTAAGATCTGCCCAGATCTGGTCGGCGGTGTCCGGGGTGAACGGCGCGAGGGTGATGGTGAGTGCCTTGACCAGTTGCACGGAATCTCGGATGACCTGTGCGGCTTCAGCCGGGTCCTCGTCGACGAGGTTCCAGGGTTCGTTGCGCTGAATGTACTCGTTTCCGTACCGGGCGAGTTCCAGCGGAACATTTCCGGCGTCTCGAACTGAGTAGTCGTTGATTGCCGACCGAAAGTTCTCCTTGGCCGCCTCGATTTCTTCTTCGACGGCCGGGGAAACCTCCACGTCGGGGGTCCCGTCGTAGTTCCGCGTCGCAAAGAGGAGCGCCCGGTAGACGAAGTTCCCTACAACGTCTGCCAGTTCGGTGTTGGCCCGTTCCTGGAATGCCTCCCAGGAGAAGTCGATGTCACGCTGGAAGGCCCCGGACGTGGCAATGTAGTACCGCAGCAGATCGGTCTCGAACGGGGAATCGAGGTATTCGTCAGCCCACACGGCCCGATCCCGGCTCGTCGAGAAGCCTGCTCCGTCGAGGTTGACAAAGCCGCTTGCCATCACCGCTCGTGGCTCGGTGAACCCGGCCCCAGCGAGCATGGCCGGCCAGAAGACAGTGTGGTGCTGGATGATGTCCCGCCCGATGACGTGAACGATTTCCCCCTCCTCACGCCAGACTTCTTCCCAGTCGTAGGTGTCCGGACCGACACGTTCCGTGTATTGTTTGGTCGAAGAGATGTATTCGATCGGGGCGTCGACCCAGACGTACAGCACGAGGTCGGTCTCCTCGCCCTCCCGTTCTGGGTAGTCGATGCCCCAATCGAGGTCTCGGGTAATACACCAGTCTTGTAACTCCCCCTCGATCCATTCTCGCGGCTGATTGCGGGCGTTTTTCGTTCCCTCCAGTCGGTTGATGAACTTCCCGAGGTAGTCCTGAAACGCGGAGACCTCGAAGAACTTGTGCGCCCGAGAGCGATATTCAGCCGGATTGCCAGTGAGAATACTCGTCGGGTTTTCGATCTCGCCGGGTTCCAGATGGCGACCACAGCCCTCGTCACATTCGTCGCCCCGGGCATCTGCGCCACAATAGGGGCAGGTACCTTCGACGTAGCGGTCCGGAAGCGGCTGGCCTTCGATTGGGTCCCAGGCCACTTCGATTTCTTTTTCGTACACATGGCCCTTCTCGTCGAGCGTCTCGACGATTTCCCGCGTCATTTCTACGTTCGTCTCTTGATGGGTGTGACCGTAGTTGTCGAAATCGATGTCGAACTGCGGGAAGGTATCCTCGTAGGTTTCGTGCCAGTCGAGGGCGAAGTCCTCAGGTGAGACGCCGGATTCGGCGGCGTTGACCGCGATCGGCGTCCCATGCATATCTGACCCTGAGACGAAAGCGGTCTGCTGGCCGATTGTCCGGAGCGACCGAGTGAGGACATCACCACTCACGTAGGTCCGGAGGTGTCCGATGTGAAGGTCCCCGTTCGCATAGGGAAGCCCACAGGTCACCACCGCCGGGTTGTCCGTGGGGAACGGCTCGTAACTCATGGGTATGGATGCCAGCCCCGCAGGTTAAAGCTCCCCGTTTCCGTTAGAGTAAACGCAGGAGAAACCCCACGACTTCAGTCGTGGGTAAACTCAAATGAAGAAGAGTGCCCCTTCGATTAGCCCCATCGTCACCCCGAGTCGGCCAACGCTGCCGGCAAAGGCCGCGGCCGCGAATTTGGTATAGCTGCTCTCGATCACGGAGAACGCGTAGATGGATGCGGTGTCGGGGAAAAAGGGAACGCTCAGGCCCACTGCCATCCCGAGATGGCCCCACCGCTGCCCGATTTTGACGAGTGTTCGTTGGGACCATTCGAGCGGTTGAAACCCGAGTCGACGGAGACTCCGAATCACGATCCCGGAATGTGAGGCGTTGTGACCGACCAGCAGGGCGATGACGCTCCCGATGGCTTTGCCAAGCCCGCTAACCACGATTACCAGTCCGAGTTGCACTTCGTAGGGCAACGGAGCGAGCGCAAGGGTGTTCACGGGACACAGATAGCCGACCGGACAGAGGACGATTTCGCTTGGCAGCGGGAGAACAAACGCGATCAAAATCGAGTAGACGAAGATTACCCCCAGACCGCTCCACCCCGAGGCTGCGGCCACCGCAGCTTCGAACCCCCCGAGGCCGATATCTAGGAGCGATCCCAACATATCTCTATGGTACGAGTCACGTTTCAAAACGATGCCGGTCACGACCGGCGTTGATCGACATCGGCCAGGAAGGACTCGAGCATGGACTTGGTGACGTGGG
>JAGXLJ010000305.1 GCA_018334775.1 Halodesulfurarchaeum sp. | reverse complement strand
GGGGAGACCTTGCTCTTCGAGAAATCAGACCGGTCACGGACCTCGATCTGGGTGACCCCTGGCGAGTCAATCACCGGTTCGAGCACTCGTCGCTCGTCTTCTGGAAGGTACTGGAGGAGTTCTGTGTGTTCGGCCGGTCCGGTTTCGGAACTCGCACTGGTGTCCGTTGGGTTGACCTGTTCCTCGGTACCCGTATCCTGGGGCTCAGGGGCTGGCTCCGAAACCTGAGTGGCGGTTTGAGCTCCCGCACTCCCGTTTACCGTCGGCTCACTGCTGGGTGCGAGCAGGTCCTTTCGGATGAACAGATATCCCCCACCGATGAGGGCCGCGAGGAAGATGGCACCGAGGAGGAACACGGTTGGATCGGTTCCGTAACTCCCCATGCCGCCGTCCATCATCGAATCCATCATCGAATCGTTCATGCTTGTGGTCGGTTGCTGGGCGGCCTGGAAACTCCAGATGGCACCAAAAAGGAGGATTGCCCCAGCCACAATGGCGACCAGTTTATCTGCGACGTCTCGGTCCATTATCTCCGAGTCCCCGTTTTCTCGGGCTTCGGACGGTCCACTTTCATTACCCGTTCTATGGACGACCTCCTTTAGGATGTTTTCTTTGCCGGTTACTGTCGACGTTGCCTCAATCCGGAGGGCCAATAGGCTGGGGTGTCCTACGCTATTTCATGACCGAGCACGCTTCCAAACTGCCGTTGGCGACACGACCGGGTCGAGTGGCCCTCGCGGTCGAGGATCTCTACGGGACGAGTTCGTTTTACGAGGACGTCGTCGGATTGAACCTCTTTGACTACACGGAAACGACGGGGACACTCGGGGTGGAGGAGACGCCACTCGTCAAACTCAAAGACGGTGGCGACCGCAGTCTGCGAACGGACGCCCAGGCTGGGCTCTATCACGTCGCCTTCGAGTATCCTTCCCGGAGCGCCCTCGGCTCGGCCCTCGAGCGGGTCGAGAGTTTCTACGAACTCGAGGGCGCGACTGACCACGGCGTGAGTGAGTCGCTATATCTCACGGATCCAGCAGGCAATGGCGTTGAACTGTTCGTGCCCGGCAAACGCGACGAGTGGCCGACGAACGATGCTGGAGAGGTCGTCATGGAAACGGACCCCCTCGACCTCGACGACCTCCGCGCCGCCGGTGCGGGTGAGACCAACGCGCCAGCCGAAACTCGGGTCGGTCATTTCCACCTGGAGGTGACTGCCCTCTTTGGGGCGACAGAGTTCTACCGCGACGCTCTCGGCCTCCCGCTGGCCAGGGAGATCGGGGACATGGCGCGGTTTTTCTCGACTGGCGACACGCATCACCAACTGGGCGTGACGAATTACCTGGGTCGGACCGAACCGGCCACCGGACGAGGGGTCGACTGGATCGAATTCCTCGTGCCGGATGCGGGCGTGGTGTCGGAAACGGCACAGCGGTTCGAAGCGGCTGGTGTTGATGTCGAGGACCGGTCTGCCGGTATCGCTGTAACTGACCCCGACGGTATTGGGGTTCGCGTGCGGCCTGACCCGGCCGGCGACTAGGTGTCCGTCAGTCTTCGTGTCGTGCGAGACCGGCCAGATGGCCGATTTCCGGGAGAATGATCGACTCCATAGCAAGCGTGACCGCGTCCTCGCTGCCTGGCAAGACGAAGATGGGAACCCCATGGGCGATTCCCCCGGTCGCACGCGAGGCGATGACTTTCGAGCCGATATCTGCGGCTGACTCCCGGCGGAAGAACTCCCCGAATCCTGGCAGGTGTTTGTCGAAAAGCGGGCCGATCGCGTCGACGGTTACGTCATCCGGGGTTACCCCGGTGCCGCCGGTCGAGACGAGAACGTCAACATCTCGTCGCTCGACCAACTGATCGGCGATGGCCTGAATCCGGTCAAAGTCGTCGCCTACGAGTTCCCTTGTCACCACTCGGTGGCCCTTGGACTCGAAGGCGTCCCTGATGGCGTCCCCGCTGGGATCGGCGTCGAGCGTACGGGAGGACGAGACCGTCAGCACGGCGGCTCCGACGGACTCGAGGTCTTGGGCGTGGTGGTCGTGCTTGGTTTCCTCCGCCGTCGGTTCTGTTTCCTCCTGTTCGTCCCGATCATCGTTCTCCGATTCGTCCTCGTCGCGGTGGGTGTCCCGTTGCTGAAAATCGACCATGGGCGCGCTTCGCTCTCAGCCTCCTAAGTGCTATCGCCGTCTGTCGGCTTGGTCTGGACTGCGATCTGTTTCGGTTCGAATGCTTCTCCGGTGAACAGCCATGCGCCAATTTCAGGCTCGCTCCCACTAAGCGAAACGATGACGGTGTATGTATCGGTCCAGCGGGCAGTGTCGAGGTCGGTTGCACTCGGTTCGTTCGGTCCGTTGGGATGGGAGTGATAGAAGCCGATTAACTCCACCCCCTTCTCGATGAACGTCTCTCGCCCAGCAAGAAGCGCTTCGGGATCGATTTCGAACCGCCGTGTCGGTGTGCTGGCGACGTTTGGCGTCCGAATCGAATCTTGCACCGTCGCCGGCGGGCCGGTTCGGCCGCCAAGGAGCCCACATGCTTCTTTGGGGGCGGCTTCAAGAGCGTGCTCAACGATCGATTCACGAACCGACGCCGCCAGTTGCATTTACCCCAGGTCGCGGCGCATCGCGATGTCGAACCACGGACAGGTCCGCAGTTGCCGGTAGTTCCGGGGTTCTCCCAGAGGTCCTCGTAATCGA
>JAGXLJ010000304.1 GCA_018334775.1 Halodesulfurarchaeum sp. | reverse complement strand
AACTGTATTTTCACGTCTCCGCGACCGAAAGCAGCCGTTCGAAAGCCGAAAGAAACCGCTTGTAACCCAACTCCCGACTCAGTCCGCAGCGGCCGGCGTTTCGCTCCCCTGGTTGGTTTCAACGGCGTCCCAGACGACCTCCGCCAGGTCGACGACTTCGATGTCGTCCTGATAACCGCCGGACTTCGCGCCGTCCTCGTACATCGTCATACACATCGGACAGGAGACGATGAACTGGTCGACGTCTTGTCCGCCTGCAGTGTCCTCGAGGGCCTCTCGAATCCGCTCCTCGCCCGGTTTCTCCTCCTCGTCGGGGTCGAGCCAGAGGCCGCCGCCCCCACCACCACAACAGTAGGAGTCGGACTTGTTCCGGGGCATTTCGTCGAGTTCTGCGCCGGTGGAATTCAGCACCGCCCGGGGCGCCTCGAACTCGTCGTTGTAGCGGCCCAGGTGACACGGATCGTGGAAGGTCGCTCGGGTATCTAACTCCGTCCCGGAAAGCGGCAGCGCCCCGGTTTCGACGAGGTCCTCGACGACCTGGGTGTAATGCTCGACGTCGTCACCGCGCTCCCAGCCGAACTGGTGGTACTCGTTCGTGAAGGTGTTGTAGGCGTGGGGGTCCGTGGTGACCATGGTGTCGTAGTCGACGGACTCGAAGGTCTCGATGTTCTCCATGGCCAGCATCTCGAAGAGCCCCTCCTCGCCCACGCGACGGATGTCGTTGCCGGCGTTTTTCTCGTCCTCGTAAAGGATGCCATACGAGACGTCTGCGGCCTCGAACAGTTTGGCCAAGGCGCGGGCCACCTTCTTGTTGCGTTCGTCGAAACTCGGGTAATCGCCGACGTACCAGAGGTAGTCCACGGCTTCCTCCCGGGCGTCCGGGATCTCGAAGTCTAGTTCCTCGGTCCACTCGGCACGGGTCCCTTCCGGCTCGCCGAATGAGTTGCCCTGCTGGAAGAGGGCCATCATGGCCTCTTGGACGTTCTCGTCCATCTGGCCGGATTCGGTGAGCCGCCGGTTCATCTCCGTGAACTGCGTGACGTGCTCGATCTCGACGGGACAGGCGTCCACACAGGCCATACACGTCATGCAGGACTCCATCGTCTCGGCGTCGATGACCGAGTCCTCGTCGCCCGAGATGATGGGGATTTCCTCGGTTTCGTCACCTTGGAGTTCGCGACCGTACTTCCGCAGGTCCAGAATGACATCACGCGGATCGAGCGGCCGACCTGACTGGTTGGCCGGACAGACCGAGGTACAGCGCCCACACTTCGTACAGGCGTCGTGATCGAGCAGCTGTTTCCAGCTGAAATCCTCGATGGTACTCGTCCCGATGTCCTCCGGGTCCGCGTCCTCGGGGACTCCCGGAAGCCGAACCCCAGCCTGCGGATCGCGAGCGATCACGTTTGCATAACTCGTCAGCATGTGGACCGGCTTGGCGTAGGGCACCGTCGCCACGAACCCGAGTGCGAGCAGGGCGTGGGACCACCAGAGCGGTCGATACACTGCCGCTGCAATGTCTGGGCTCAAACCCATTCCCGTGAATATCGAGGCGATCGTCCAGCCGACTACGCTCACAGTTTCGAAGTCCGGCATACCCATGCCGGCGATGCGAAGTCCCTCTTGCAGGAAGCCCCCGACACCGAGGAGGAACAGGGCCCAGACAAAGAGGTCGTCCTCTAACCGGGTGTGCTTCCCCCAGAGTCGGTCTTTGCGGGTGATGTAGCGCTGGAAGAGTGCCATCGCCATGCCGACGATGAAAACAAAGCCCATGACATCGACGACGAAGGAAAAGGAGAGGTAGAAGTCACCGTTGAAGAAATGCTCCTGCTGGAGGAGCTTCACCCAGATGTCCATCTCGAAGGCGACGATTGTCGTCGCCATCAGCAGGGTGAGAAAGCCCCAGAAGATGAAACTGTGCATCAAGCCGGCGAAGAAATCCCGATCGAACTGTTTGATATTACTCCCAACGATTCTCGTGGCCTCGACGATTCGAGCGGTGAGGTCATCCACCCGATCGAAGGGATCTTCGGACCCCTGTCGATACCGCTCGACCCGTTGATAGAGCCCGTACAGGAACAGCAGCACCGCCACGACGGTGAGGAAGTAAAACAGCAATTCCCCCGTGTGGGTGATCTGCCAGAACGCCTCCCGCGTAATGTCACTTGCCTGTGCGAGTAGCACCATACGGAATGGTCCCCACACTTCGCGCTTAAAACTTTCCAAGACCCGTGGAACGGGGCGAGTGTTGCCCCTTGTTGACGGAAAATATTACGGGAGGTGTGGTTTGTGCACACATCCCGAGCGATGGAAATCCTGGCATATGCGGGTGCGCGCAGTAGGAATACGGTCCTAATTCTCCGTCGAAACCGTCCCCACGAGTGTCCCTTGTGGAGCGCGCACGTTGACGACAAACCTATCCCGATCGTGTGCCAGGTATCAAGTATGGGCGATCGGACCGAGGAACTCCGCGAACTTTTCGAGTCCGTGACCGGAACTGAATCGGTCACCGAGCGGCAGCGACGCCCCCGGGGCTCGCTCGGATCAGATACGGATCCCAGGGAGGCCCTCGAAGCGGAGATCGAGACGATGCAATCGGCCCACCCGTTCGAGACGGCTCTCCCGCTCTCCGCATTGGCGACGGTCGTCGAACGCTTCTACGAGGGGGATTCCGATGCGGAGATCGCACATGAATTGAGCGGTCCC
>JAGXLJ010000303.1 GCA_018334775.1 Halodesulfurarchaeum sp. | reverse complement strand
TCGCCCCACTCCGCGAGGGCTTCGAGACCCGCTCGCAACTGGTCGTTCGGGGCGATGTCCGGTTCGGGGAGCGGACCAGTAGAAAGTGCCTCGACGGTCGCCGCGTCCGGCGGGTCCGAAAGCACTCCCGAAAGCAAGTCATAGAGCTGTGCCAGCGTCGCGTCCTCGGGTGATGTGTCCTCGGAATGCATGAGTCTCAGTCCGGTGAGTAGTGTCCCCGAGTCAATCAGTGACCCGGATCGTGATTCCGTACAGTAGACCAACAAGCCCGGCAATAATCACGAGCATCGCCACGTTGAGTCCCAGCCCCCAAAAGAGTCCAAATGACCCTTCTAGAATGGTCTCAGGTGCGTCCAAGAGATAGAGTGTTACCTGGGTCCCTGGAACCGGGGCCAAGATGCGATCGATCATGACGCCTGAATAGATCACGGCAAAGGTGAACAGTACCACGACCACCCCTGCGATTTGAATATGGCGATCCGTCCCTGTCTCGCCCCCGTCCGTCCGGGTTCCCTCGTCGTCGACCCAGCCAGCCCACTCCTCGCGTGCTCGTTCGAGGGAGACTGTCCCGGTGAAAACCGAGGTGTCGAGAGGGAACTCCAGAACGTGGGTGTCATACAGGTGGAAGGTGACCCCCATCAAGAGCGTAAAGGCAAAGACAGCGTGGAGGTCACTCGCCACGAGGAACGATGGCCGGTAGCGGAGCAACAGGCCGGGGAACATGAGTACGAGCCCCGTCAGCGTGAGTACCGTCAGTTCTACCGCGATGATCAACATCTCGGATTTCTGGATCCACGTGTACTTTCCAGGTCGGGGCTCCTCGCCTCGCCCAAGAATATGCTTCGCGTAGGTGATCGCCTCACGAACGGTCCCGGGAGTTGGCATCCACGCTGTGGGCACGTCCCCAGTCGCCAGCCCGGTGAGCAGGTAGAAGATGAAGTAAAGCAATGTGATGAACAGTGTGACGCCGGCAACGATGTGGATCAGCACGATGTTCTGGTAGCCGACCACCGCGACGAGCCAGCCGACGTGCCCGCTGAAGGTAATCGCCGTGCCGGTCAGGAACAACACGAGAATGGCCAAGGCCATCAAGAAGTGGACATACACCTGCACGGCCGAGAACCGATCGACCTGTGTGGTGGACTCACTCATCGATTCACCCCCGGATGTGTCCGGAGCGATAACACGAGAAGCAGAGACACCATTGCGACCAGGCCGGTGAGATAGACCCCCAAGAGTCCGCGCAGAATCAGCCAGTTACCAGACATGGACTCGTACTGGGAGACGCCCTCACCGACGAGGGCGAGTGTCTCCCGCATCCACACGCCAGTCGTGAGCCCGGGTGAGGCAGCATTCAGCGCTACCAGGACTCCGGCCGCGACCAGCACTGCGGCGACTGCGGCGATGATATGTCGGACGTGATCGGTATGCATCTTTGTCCTATGGCTCAGTCACTTCCCGTGCCGAAGACGACGCCCGCTTCGCCCTCGGTGAACATCGTATCGCTACCGCGGCGACGCATCTCGTCGGAAATCTCGCTTGCGGTCCCGTAGATCAGCGCATCGGTCGGGCAGGTTTCCACGCAGGCAGGATCTTTGCCCTCCTCGAGCCGCGGTTTGCACGTCGTACACTTGTCCATGATCCCGGCGCCACCGGCCGTTTCTTCTTCGGTCGGGTACTGCGGAGCCCCGAACGGACACGCCCAGGAGCAGTACGAACATCCGATACAGAGGTCTTTGTCGACCTGCACCAGATCGTGTTCGTCCCGATGGAGTGCATCAGTCGGACAGACGTCGATACAGGGAGCCTCCGCGCAGTTATAACACTGCATCGGCGTGTGAGATTCCCCGCCAGTGTACCGGGTCCCGTCACGGCCTTCGTTGTGGGTCACGATTTCGATCCGTTCCTCCGAGTGGCCGATGTCCCACTCGACCTTACAGGCGACCTCACAGCCGCCACAGTCGATGCAACGATCGACGTCAGGGATCACGCGTTTCGTCATCAGTCATCACCCCCCAGCGGGCGGCGAATGAGGCCTTTCTCTTCCTGGTAGGCCAGTTGTTTCTCGGGGAGCTCCGGGATCTCCTCCGGATCCGCTTTGTCTAGCACCGCGAGGTTGGCTTTCGTCTCTTGCATCATCGTATGTGGGTCGTACCCGTCCGAAGTCCCGATGTTCGCCGAATCGCCGATCGTGACCGGTTCGAACCCGTCAGGATACCGATCAAGCAGCGACTCGCCCTCGAAGATCCCGCCCCAGTGGAAGGGGAGGAATATCTCTTCCTGATTCACCCGCTCGGTCACACGGGCCTGCACGACCAACGTGCCCCGTTTAGTGCCGACGGTGATCCACCCACCCGTGTCAACGCCGAGTTCGTTGGCAACTTTCGGGTTGATCTCGGCGTACATGAAGGGAGCCCGTTCGGCCGTGTACGGATTGTTCCGGGTCTCGGCCCCGCCACCAGTGTGTTCGACTTGCCGACCGGTCGTCATGATCATCGGATGGGAATCCGACAGATCCGACCGATCGAGCTGCTTCGACTGGTTGTTGAGGTTGACCCGGAACACGTCCTCCATGTCCTCGTAGGTGGGGAACTCCTCGGCGAGGTCAGGTCGGGGCGTCTCGATCGGTTCGCGGTGAACCGGCACCGCGTCATATTGGTTCCAGGCCGACCCACGAGCTCGGCCCCGTCCTGTCGGTGGGTCCGGCTGTGCGTCCCTC
>JAGXLJ010000302.1 GCA_018334775.1 Halodesulfurarchaeum sp. | reverse complement strand
TTTTCAGTCGCCTCCAAGACCGCCCGCGTGTGCATCATACGAGCGCGGGAGGTCCTCGATGGACGCAGCCGTGAGCCCCGGCCCATCATATCTGTGTTCTGCGAGCAGTTCGACGACTGCCTCCTGGTAGCCATCCGAGAACGCCCTTTCCGGTGTCTCTTCGACCTCCTCTACGAGGAGATACCTCCCGAGTAGGGGGCCTTCAACAGTGAAACGCCGCCCGATCAGAAGGTCGGTGAAGCGGTCGGAGACGACAGTGAAATCCAGCGTGTCGGCTGCCATCTTTTTCGCCTCCTCCAAGTCGATCCCCGTGACCTCCTCGGTGACGCCACGAGTGAACAGACAGTCTTGGGCAGTACGCCCATCGTCGATGACCGCTTTGATACGCAGGTCGAACTCGCCGTCGACGGCGCCGTGTTCGCTGCACTCACCGCCCGTGACGACACGAGTGCAATCGGAAGCCGAGCACCGCTTGATGAGTCCAGACTGCCCCTGGATCGCGACGAAGAATCCTTCGTGCGTCGTGGTCATCGTCCCGACATCTGTCACGACTTCCTCACTATTATGCGCGTGCTCGATGATCTCGCTACGCGAGTTGATTTTCACCGAGTAGGAACCTTCGTACTCCTCAACGACGACGTCTTTGAACGTGTAGGTCGTGTCTTCCTCGATGTCTGGTGGGTCCGACTTTGCCCACGCGGTAAACTTGAGCCGTCCGCTCTCATCGCCGATGAGTCCGACCTGGTGGATAGACTCGTGCTTCGGTTCCCAGAGTTCGACGACCTTCGCCCGGATGGTGACCCACTCGTTGTCGGTGGTACACTCAGCAAGGGGCAGGGGATCGTCAGTCGTTCCCCGTTCGCCATCGCGTTGGGCCGCCCAGAACGCGTCGGTGTCGATACCCGCTTCTTTGAGGACGCGGCCTCGGACACTCCCAAACGCCTGGTTCCTCGGTACTCGATACGTATTGACGTAGGAGTCGAAAAGCGCCTCGAGCGCATCAACGTCATACTCATCAGCGCAGTCCTCCGGTAGGTGGGGGGCCAACTGCTCATGTAGGGACTGCGCGTCTTCTCGGAGGGTGCTCATGTGATCTACGCCTTGAACTACGCCTTCTGGCAGTATAAAGAAGTCCAGCAAAATCGGAGCGTTAGGGGCGTTTTTGTGTGGAGACCCACGGAATCCCGCCTCTCTACAACACGCCACCTCACCGGCGTGTCGCCACCAACTGATACAGCGTCCAGATACAGATTGAGATATGAATATAGATGCGGATACAATATACAGATACACGATACAGAATACACTTCGATAGCGGGGTGTCCCACTCTCGACAGTCGTCCCTTTGCCGAGAACAGACCGACTCACTACCGCAACCCCTCGATGCACAGCACCGCAAGGGGGGAGATGCGTCACTGTCGTCCTACGTAACAATCAGAACGTGATAATCCGATGCGTAACGTAGGAACACTTGCATTGCCCCGTTCGCACTATGAGGTCCGGTCAGTAGAGGATGTGATTGAGAGTACCAATGAGTGAGAAGCGCTGTTACTGGTAGCCGATGGCCGAGTCGTCGGACCCGTCGTCATCATCTGCCTTCGACCGGACGGCGACATCAGGATCTCGAGGGTCTGCCTCGTCGTTATCCCCACCGTCAACGGTCGGGAGATCGTCCGTCTCGGGTTCCAGCTCTGTCGCTATTACCTGGAGGTCCTCAGTCGATGGGAAGTCGTCGCGAGTCAAGACGCGAGCATCGCGGTCAGCCGCGTTCCGTCGGGCTTCGTCGACGAGGTCGGCGAGATCCGCTCCCGTCATCCCAGCCGTGTGCGTCGCGAGAGCCGCGTACTCGGCATCCGAAAGCGACGACGGCACATCGGTCAAATGCGTCCGGAGGATGGCGGTACGGGCTTCCTCACCCGGGAGGCCAATCTCAAAGTGTGCAGCCAACCGTCCCGGTCGAAGGATCGCCCGATCGATATCACCCGGTCGGTTCGTCGCCGCAACCACGATAGCCTCACGGTCCTCGTGAGTGAGCTGCGCGAGAAATTCGCTGGTCACCTTCCGGTCCTCAGCATGCGAACCCTTCCCTGAGTATTCGCGCGCTCCGAATAGGTGTTCGGCTTCGTCGAGGAAGATGACACACGGCCCAATCTGTTTTGCCTCGTCAAACAGCGTCTTTACCCGGTCACTGCTCTCGTTGATCCACATCGACGTCACGTCCGCTGGAGAGAGCTCGACGAACGGGACAGTGAGTTCGCCAGCAAGCGCTCTCGCGAACATAGTCTTTCCCGTTCCCGGCGGGCCATACAGCATGATGCCGCTTTCAGGCTCGACACTGAACCGCGAGAAGCGGTCATCCCCATCGCGATGCGCCAGGAGGGGCTCGAGGACACGGCGTTCGAGATCGGCCTTCACGTCATCGTAGCCGCCGATGTCGCTGAATCGCTGCGGCGAGTGCTGCCAGTCGTACGTCAGGTTCCGCAACTGTACCTCGGACGGGCTACTCCCGATCGAGGAATGGGTTCCCGGCGTCCCGTCAGTGGACACGTCCTCGGCGGCGACAGCATCGTTCGCCTCGTGACTGCTTGGACTGGGGTCTCTGTCCATGTTCGTGTTCCGGGTCAAGGAGGGAGAATTTGGACTGGAGGAGATTCGTGCTCGCTCCCGCTCATTCTCCTGATCGTTTCGCCGCTTGTCCGTCAGCGTGGTCGCAACGTACG
>JAGXLJ010000301.1 GCA_018334775.1 Halodesulfurarchaeum sp. | reverse complement strand
CGTTGCGGTGCCTAGCTCGTTCATGCGCGACACAAGGGATGCTGAAGCCGTCGTGGTTCTGGCGAGGATGCTCGTGGGGTTTAAATATTAGTTTCGGGCGGACCAACAGATTCGTGTGAAACACATTCGTCTCCGGTTGACCCCCGACGAGGAGACGATCCACCCGCTGTTCACGATGGTCACCAGTCGGGAGTTCATCGACGGTGCGCGCATGGTCGATTGGAACGTCTCGGATACGGACCAGCCGCGGCTCCTCTTTGCTATCGAGGGCGACCGGGACGCGGTCAGGACCGAACTGGCGTCGATGGATGCGATCGATGACTTCGAGGTAACGCCGGTCGGCGAGAACCAGCTTTTCCTGCACGTGTGGCCGGAGCCGACGCCCGTCAGTCGGGCGCTGTTCGAGCTGTATCAGCGCGAAGACCTGATGATCGTCCATCCCATCGAGTACATCGGCGACAGTGCGTACGTCAGTATTCTCGGTGATTCAGCGACGCTGCAGCGTATACTCGACCGGTTTGGGTCGGGGCTCGGGGTGACCATCGAGCGGATTGGCGGGTTCCCCACCGGTCGAGAGGCGATTCTGGCGCGGTTGAGTCCCCGTCAGCGAGAAGCAGTCGAACTCGGCATTGAGCTTGGCTACTACCGGCATCCCCGGGAGGCGACCCATGAGGACATCGCCGACCGGATGGGCTGTGCTCCCAACACGGTCACTGCCCACCTCCAGAAGGCGGAAGCGAAACTTCTCGCCGCTCTGATGGAATAACAGTAGACGAACGAGGGCGGCAACGCTGCATTCGTGCCCTCCCTCTTGCACGAGATGTTGTAACAGAAGACGGAGATGACTGTTTCACTGGTGAGAGTCTGTCGATAATACAAACCGCCAGACAGCACGGGGATTAAACGGAATCTTTGAAGCGGTGTAACGGATTCCCGGCGAGTCCATTCCTCGCTATATTCCCGTTATGACGCTTCTGTCCCCAATTTCTTGGAGCCGCGATGAACTCGGGTTGAACTAATCACGATGCGTGATGGACCTGATTTAATCGTCGGATCAACTGTTAGCCACAACCCTAACATTCAATATGTTAGGGAACAAACTAACACTCATCGATGGACGACGTCGCGGTGTTGGAAGACGAGATTCAAGCCTACGATGATGGCACTGTCGCTCGGATCCGCATCCTCGACGTTCCCGAGTCCGAACGATTCCCGGATGGTATCAAGTACGCATTCCACTACGGCGAGGCCGGCGCCGCTGAACCTATCGTCCGGTTCGACAATCACCACGGCCCGCACGAGCTCCACGTCGCCGGGCAGGTACACGAGATCGACTACCCCGGTCTGCAAGCCCTATACCGCGCATGGCGTGCTGCGCTCCCACCCGAGAAACGAACTGACTGGTAACACTCCACTCACACAACCAAACCATACTATGACCCGCACACTCCACATCACTATCGGCACCCGCCCCGACCGAAGCGACCTCGAAGAGACGCTCGGTTCAATCGATGCCGGTGAAGACGTTGAGCCCCGGCCCTCTCGACTCACCATTGAGAGTCTCGCGACGTTCGGTCGGATCTTCCGGCCGACGAATCTCGAACTCTTGGAAGCGATCGTCGAACACGAACCGAGCAGTATTCGTGAACTCGCTCGAGCCGTGGATCGGCACCCACCAGAGGTCACGGAGAACGTTCACGAACTTGCGGACCACGGACTCATCGAACTGGAAGACGATGGCCGTGCGAAACGTCCGACCGTCTGGTACGACAAGATCGAATTCTCCGGTGACGTTCCCCTCCGTGCGACCGACACTGGAAGCGATCTCGGTGTGGTTCCATGATTGTTGCTGGTGACTAGCCACTTCGATTCACAATCGCCTGAAGGCGAGTCGATCTAATCGATTCTTTCACGCAGGGTCATCGAATCCCGGCGAGTCCATGGCAGTTTTGATACGTCTGTCCAGTCAGCTGTGCTCGTCGATCCAGCGACACCAGGCCTCGAAGTCCTCGGCACCGCACTGATCGGCGATGGACCGGAGGGTCCCGATCTTCATTCCCTGTGCATCGGGAGGTCGACGTTCCGTACTTCTCCCGTGTCGGGGTTCTCGTATCGAAGTCGGACGTGACTCCCGGAACGCGAGACGGGCTGGTAGCCGAAGTCCGTGAGTACCGAGATGATCTCCCGGCCGGAGAACGTCGTCCGAACTATCGCCGCTCAGCACATGAACTCGGGGAGTTCTCGATCGCCGTCGAGCTTGTCGGGATCGATTCCGAGTTCCTCGCGGAGGAACTCGTCGGGGTTCTCGATAGGGTCGCCACCACTCTCGTAAAGTCCGAGGACCTCCGCGAGTTGTGCGAGTGCTTCCGCCCGGGTGTCGCCACCACGGGCCAGCCCCGTCTCCAGGTGCTTGGCAGTGATCGAACCGTCCTCTTCACGGACGAACTCGACGCCTCGGAGATTGTCGACCTCGCGGGTAGTGCTCGCCATCTATGCCGAAATTCGACGATCCAGCGGATAGACGTTGGGTCGAGAGTTGGCCATCGCGAGACGGACGAACCGATCGACATCGAAAAGACACTCCTGTCCGGCGACGGACCTACCGATCGAATGCCCGAGCGGCTCTACACCGACCATCCCGAACGCTACGACGCCATCCAGTCCGAGTGGGACTACGGCCCCGGGGACGACCGGACCGTGTTCGTCGCCGTCGCGTGAGTGGCGTGG
>JAGXLJ010000021.1 GCA_018334775.1 Halodesulfurarchaeum sp. | reverse complement strand
ATGGCCGTGATGTGGTGGATTCCGGGCGTACTGTGGTCCATAGAATCCGTAGTTTGCCGGGCCGAATAATCTTGTGGGCCGGGGAGGGCCTCACCTGTGTCCGATGAATGTGCGCCCTCCTCAGGTGGCGCCCGGGACGACTTGCCCGTCTCCCGGCCGAGACTGGGCTTATTCGCCGGTTTCTGTCTCAGTTTCGGCTCGCGGCACTTCCTCGTACTCGACGTCTTGCCCCGCAACCCCACTTTCGGAAATCACGGGCAGGAGGTTGTAACCGTTGGTGGGACCTTTCTTGACGACGTTGATGTCGAAGACGAACTCGACTGGCTCCCCGGTGGTGACTTCGAAGGTGTTAGTGATCTGGAGCTTCTCGCTTGGCACCTTGACGGCGACTTCCTCGCCGTCTACGACGCCTTCGACGTCCGCAACGTGGAGTTCGACTTTGGTGTAGGTGCCCGGTTCGAGTTCACCGTCAAAGACCGGCGTCGCATCCTCGCCAAGAACGGTGGTAAGATCGACCGTTTCGCCGTCGAGATCGATGATGAAGTACCCGTCGGCCTTCTGTACACGTTCACTTACTGGGGTCGTGTCCGGTAATGTCCCGGATTCGGTTGGTGTCTGGGTCGATTCGCCATCTTGGGTGGTTGTCGTATTTTCCGCCGGTGCCTCCGTCGTCGTCTCCGATCCAGCTTCGAAGATTCGCGCATGATCGAAGGACACGTCCAGTCGGTCGAAGTCGCCGATGTCCGCGGGCTGGTCGCTCACGAGAAGTCGGAACTCGCCAGTTTCTGGCTCGGTTCCCGTATCACCTGCACAGCCTGCCAAGAGGCTGACGCCAATGCCGGCCCCGAGGGCAAGGACGCGCCGGCGGGGGATGGTAGTTTGTGTGTCTGCACCGTTGGAATCGCTCGGGTCCGTCTTTGGGGAACTCATCGTGATCCTGAATAGGGTGCCCATACCCAAGTACCCAGGCAGCCGTTGTCCAGAGTTCACTGGAATTAGGCCCAATTGAGCGGGTTTTCGAGGGGTTATGCCGACGAAACAAAAACAGTGCCGCCTTGGACCGCGTTATCCGAACTTCCCGGAGATGTAATCCTCGACCCGTTCGTTTCGCGGGTTCTGGAAGATCCGGTCGGTCTCCCCGTATTCGACGAGGTGGCCGCCGGTCAGGAAGACCGCAGTCTTATCGGAGATCCGGGCGGCCTGCTGCATGTTGTGGGTGACGATCACGACGGTGTAGTCCTCGGAGAGTTCATCGATGAGGTCCTCGATCTTGGAAGTCGCGACCGGGTCCAGCGCACTTGCGGGCTCGTCCATGAGGACGACTTCCGGGTCGACCGCGATGGCGCGGGCGATACAGAGCCGCTGTTGCTGGCCGCCCGAGAGGTCGGTGCCACGCTCGTCGAGGCGGTCTTTGACCTCGTCCCAGAGGGCAGCCTGGCGAAGCGCCTGTTCGACCTGCTCATCGAGGTTTTCGGTGTCGTTCTGGATACGCGGTCCGTAGGCGACGTTGTCGTAGATGCTCTTGGGGAACGGGTTGGGGGCCTGGAAGACCATCCCGACCTGTCGGCGGAGGGCCACGGCGTCCACGTCCTCGTCGTAGACGTTCTTCCCTTTGAAACAGAGTTCGCCGGTGACGTTGGCGATGTCGATCAGGTCGTTCATCCGGTTGATCGAGCGCAGGAAGGTGGATTTTCCACAGCCGGAGGGACCGATAATGGCGGTGACCTTCTGCTCGGGAATGGACATGGACACGTCGTTTAGTGCCCGCTCTTCCCCGTAGTACACGTCGAGGTTCCGGGCCTCGATGATGGTTTCCGCCTCGGGGATCTGTTCGATGTCCCGGTCGCCGCCGTCGGACTCGTCCAGTCCGGTTTCCGACCAGTCACCAGTCGTCGATTCCTCCATCGTTTGTGAATCCACGTTAGGCCTGCTGTTCATATCTGTTCCGAAGGTAGATCGCGAGGACGTTCATCGAGAGCATTACCACGAGCAGCGTGACGACTCCGGCCGGGGCGATGAGTTCCCTGAAGGCCGATTTTTGGTGGAACGACCAGTAGAAGACCTGGAGTGGCATCGCCGATACCTGGCTGGCAAAGCCCGTCGGCGGCCGGAAGACCGTCGTCGCCGCCCCGATCATCAGGAGCGGTGCCGTCTCACCGATCGCCCGGCTCAAGGCCAGGATCGTTCCGGTGAGGACCCCGGGAACTGCCCTGGGGAGCACCACCTCCCGAATCGTCTGCCACCGGGTGGCACCCATCCCATAGGAGGCCTCCCGAACTTCTTCCGGGACCGACCGGATCGCCTCCTGCGCGGAGATGATCACGATCGGGAGGATCAAAAGCGAGAGTGTGAGACCGGCCACGAGAACGATGCCCAATCCCATCCCGATGAGGTTCACGAACAGACCGAGACCGAGCAGTCCATAGACGACAGATGGGACGCCAGCCAGGTTTGCGATATTCACTCTGATGATCCGGGTGATGGTGCCTCCAACACCGGTCTGGGGGGCGTATTCCTCCAGGTAGATCGCGGCCCCGACCCCGACGACGAAGGAAACGATGGCCACGATGGCGATGATGAACACGGAGCCGACGATCGCCGGGAACAGCCCCGCATTTGCGGGGAGGGTCGACGGGGCGCTCGTGAGGAACTGCCAATCGAGGACCGGTTCGGGCCCAGTCGTGCCGACGAGGCCGCCGAGAACGATACCCCCTCCGATGGCCCCGAGAGCGACAACCGGGCCGAGCAGTCCCGGCCAGGCACTGCGGTCATTTGCCAGAACGGCGCCGTTGTACCAGGCAACTGGAAGCAAGGTAGCCGCATACAGGATGACGGCCGTATCCGGTGTCACCCCGATCAGTGCCGGTCCGAGATAACTCGCGAGAACACCGCCGGCCACCCCGGTGCCCAGAATTGTGACTTGCTGTTGTCGGTCCTCCGGAGCTTGCCGATACGCGATCAGGGCCCCTGCTGGCACGACCAGCACCCAGACGAGCATGATCCAGGGAAGTGGCATGATCAGGATCAGCGGTTCGACGAAATAGCCGATGACTAATCCAACCACACCGACAAAGCCTGCAGCCAGCGGTGCTCGCGTGTCGTCCCGGGTGGCGAAGTGCCCATAGACCGCGACGGCGGGGAGTACGGCGATCGTGTAGTACAGGAACCAGAAAAACGGCTCGAAGACGAGAAAGAGCACGAAAATGGCCCCGGCAAAGATCAACCCGGCGGGCGGGATTACCGTCGCTCGGACCGCTATCCATCGGAGATCAGGCCGCTTCCAATAGAGATAGGCGCTGTACGTCGCGAGCGGTGCTCCGAAGCCCACGAGTGCGCCGAGATACCAGTCCGTGCTCGCAGCGGTGAGGCCGAACGCGTCGACGACCACCATGAAGAGTAGCCAGGCGAGGACGACGACCCCCAGCCAGGAGGCTGCCTTCGCGAGGCTGCCGAAAATGCGGCCACGGAGCCGGCTGACCCCGGCGAACGCGGTGTCTGGATTGTGCTCGCTCATCTCAGTATTCCTCCCGGTAGCGTTCCGAGATGACGTTCGAAACGATGTTCATCAACAGCGTGATCGCGAAGAGCGTGAGCCCGATCGCGAAGAGGCTCTCGTACGCGATGGTTCCGCCGGCGAGGTCGCTGTTGGCGATCTGTACCATTGCGGCGGTCATCGTCTGCCCGGAGCCGAGAAAGACCTCCCCCGGATGGACGAAGGGGATGCCCAGCCCGAACACGTCAGCCGTTTTTACTGCTGGAATGGACGCTTGCATGCCCATCGCCACCGTGACGATCATGGTCTCCCCGATCGCCCGAGAGATGGCGAGAATGTACGATGAGACGATCCCGGAGGTCGCGGCCGGCACGATGATGTCGGTTGTGACTTCGTACTTTGTCGCGCCCATCCCGTAGCCGGCCTGGCGAAGCGAGTCCGGCACGGCCGACATGGCGTCTTCCGAGATCGATGACACCATTGGGATCGTCATGATACCAACCATGAGAGAGGCCGAAAGGACGTTGAACGTTGAGACACCGGGGAAGAAAAAGTCGATGACAGGTGTGACATACACCAGCGCGAAAAAGCCATAGACCACCGTTGGAACGCCGGCCAATATCTCGAGGAGCGGTTTGAGAACGGCCCGTGTGCGCGCCGCCGCGTACTCGCTTAGGTACACTGCAGTGAGTGTTCCCACAGGGATTGCGATGACTGCGGCCGTGAAGGTGACTGTGAGAGTTCCGAATACGAGGGGCAAGACGCCAAAGGAAACCGGTTCCAGGCTGGGGCTCCAGTCCAGACCGGTGAGGAACGCGACCAACGAATACGACCTGAAAAAGCCCAGTGCATCGACGAACAGCGTGAGAAAGATCCCGATAGTGGTGAGGACAGTCGCGGCTGCAAAGGAGAAAAATAGGGCCTTGTAGAAGCCTTCGCGAAGGGACTGAAAGCCCCTGTTTCCGGAGAGGTCTGGCTCCTCAAAATACTCTGTCATTGTGGTGGGTTAGGGAGGGGAAATGAAAATCATGGTGTTTCGATTCAGCTGACCTCCTCGAGGGCTGCCTCGAGGGTCTCGAGTTGTGATTGCACGGCAGCTTCGGTGTTTGGGACGTATCCGACTCGGTCGGCGACCAGTTCCTGGTTGCCACTCTGTTCGATGTAGAACCGGGCGAACTCGGCAACGTGCTCTTCGGCGAGGGCGTCTTTTGCGACGTAGGTAAAAAGCGGCCGGGAGAGTGGCGTATATTCCCCGTTTTTTGCAGTTTTGACAGACGGCTCCACACAGCCGTCCCCGTCGTCGATAGGGACGGCAGTCACACTGTCCGGGTTGTTATAATAGTATGAAAACCCGAAATAGCCTGTCGCGAACTCGCTGCCCTGTACACCCTGGACGATCAAGTTGTCCTTCTCGGTCGGTTCGTAGTCCTTTGCGTGGTCATGTTCCTCGCCCAGCACCGCCTCGCGGAAGTAATCGAAGGTGCCCGAGGTATCAGCTGGGCCGAACCGTTTGATCGGTTCGTCCGGCCAGTCCTCATTGATGGCGGCCCACGTCTCGGGGCCATCGCGACTCCACACCTGGCGCAACTCGTCGACGGTCAGGCAGTCGAGCCAGTTGGCGTTGTTGTTAGCCACGACAGTCAGGGCGTCCGTCGCAACGGTGAGTTCGATCGGTTCGACACCGTTTTCGCCACACAGATCGCGCTCGCCGTCCGTGATCGCGCGGCTGGCGTTGTTGAACTGGGAAGCACCCGGGCAGAAGTGGTTCTCGAATCCACCCCCGGACCCTGTCGATTTGACCGAGATGTTCACCTCTGGGTAATTGATCATGAACTGTTCGGCCACGGCCTCGGCCAGCGGGAACACCGTCGAGGACCCGGAGATCTCGATGTCTCCCTCCAGTTCGAACTGGTCTTTCTTGGCCCGACTGGTACACCCAGCAACAAGTGCGGCCCCGGCTGAGCCCACCCCCGCCAAGAAGTTACGTCGATCTAGCGACGGTCCGTCGCCGTCACGATCCATTATCCGAACCTAAACCAACCCGGTACTAAAGGCCCTACTATGTTCTCTATATAGATAGCAATAGACAGGCCCCGAACAGTGGGTGTTGGATGGGCCATTTCACTCGACAGCCGCCGCACCGGCCGATTCCGTACACTGCGCCGAGGTTGCCTTGAACGTCACAACCACGTCCCGACCTGGTTCCAGTCCGAGTCTGTCCCGACTCCTCGCAGTGACGAGTGCCCGAAGCGGTGTCTCGGCGCCGATGTCGACGGCTACTTGGCCGACGTTTTCCCCTGGTGTGACCGACTCCACGGATCCGTCGAACCGATTTCGGGCACTGGTCCCAACCGTGGGTGGGACCTCAGCCGGGTCGTGTAGCGTGACGGCGTCCGCGCGAATTCCCACCTGCACCTGCTCGCTCCCTGGTGGCACGAGGGCTCGAATCGGACCGGCAGCGGTCTCGATCTCAGCGATTTCCCCTTCACGATCGATGACTGTCCCTTCGATGACAGTCTCGGTGACCGACGCAACGGCAGCATACCCCGTCTCCAACCGCTCGAAGCGATTGAGCAGGGCTTTGCCTTCCTCTGTCACCTGGCTCCCACCGCCTCCGGGGCCCCCTCGGGTCCGTTCGACCAACGTCCCGAACGCCGCTTCGAGGGCCCCCAATCGCTTCTGTGAGCGCGAATACGATCGTCCCAGTGCCTCTGCCGCACGGTTGAGCGACCCGTGTTCGCGAATCGCTTCGAGGAGGGTTGCGTCCCGCTCGGTGAAAACGACATCACCCTCCCGCAACTGCGCCTCGAAACTCGGGTCCATACCACACCTTCGGACCCACCGAGGAAAACTATTATGTCACTTTCGGCATAACCCCAATATGTCTATGAGGGCACAACGGAGACGAGAGTTCCTGGCCACCCTCGGGGCTGGGGCAGTGGTCGGACTCGCAGGTTGTGCGTCGATGCGTGGCTTAGAGGCGGATGGTACGGCCGAAGCAAGTAGCTCAGGTGAGGAAGCCGGGGTTGCCGGCGAAACCCTGACGCTGACGACGACAACCAGCACCTACGATACGGGACTGCTGGACGAACTGAACGCACCGTTCGGGGCGATGTACGGAGTCACGGTCGACGCTGTTGCTCAGGGAACGGGCGCGGCACTAGAGACCGCTCGTGCCGGTGATTCCGACGTCGTGATGGTCCATGCTCGCTCGCTCGAGGACGAGTTCATGCAAAACGGATATGGGGTAAACCGTCGGGACCTGATGTTTAATGACTTCGTCATCGTCGGTCCGCGCGCCGATCCGGCAGGAATCGAAGGCATGGAGTCGGCCACCGAGGCGTTTGCGGCGGTCGCTGACTCTGGAGCCACGTTTTTCTCCCGGGGTGACAATTCAGGCACTTACACGAAGGAACTGGCACTTTGGGACGCGGCAACGATCGACCCAGGCGGGGAGTGGTATCTCGAAACCGGACAGGGGATGGGAAGTGTCCTGACCATGGCGACCCAGCAGGACGGGTATACACTCGCGGACCGGGGAACCTACCTCTCGATGAAAGCCGATATCGACCTGACGATTCTCGTTCAGGGGCCCATAGAAGGTGGACCGGAACTGCTCTCGAACCCGTACGGCGTCATCGCCGTGAATCCGGCCGTGCACGACACCGTCAATTACGACCTGGCGATGGCCTATATCGGCTATCTCACGAGTCCCGCCGCCCAGAAAACCATCGAAAACTACGAGGTGAACGGTGAGCAGTTGTTCTACCCCGAAGCACTCTCTGCAGATCCGAACTTCCAGCAATACGTTCCCGACGGATGGCGCCCCTCTGGCTCCGAGGACTGACACCAAATGGCCGCACTAACGTCCACCCTCCCGCTGCTGCTCGAATTCCCCTTCGAGACGTTGTACGTCACCAGTATCATCCGGGTCTCATTGTACGTGAGTATTATTGCCGTGGTGGTGAGTACGCTCGTGAGCCTCCCGGTCGCCTTCGTGATGGGGTTCACGGAGTTCAGGGGCAAGCAGTTTTTCACGTCAGTTATCAATACCGGTATGGGCTTTCCGAGTGTCGTCGTGGGCCTTCTCGTGTTGCTCCTGCTCTCGAATCAGGGGCCGCTCGGGGGGCTGGATCTGGTGTTCACCAAAGAGGCGATGATCATGTCCCAGTTCGTGCTTGCGACCCCACCGATCACCGCGATCAGCCTCGCTTCGATTACGAGCGTGGAAACCCGGGTCCGGGACGCGGGTCACGTGCTCGGTGGAACGAAAATCGACGTGGCGCTGCTCACCCTCAAGGAGGCCCGTAACGGAATCGCAACAGCCATCCTGGCCGGGTTCGGCCGCGCTATCAGTGAAATCGGCTCGGTGCTCATTGTCGGTGGCAATATTGCCGGTGCGGATGGGGTCTCTCGGACGCGGACCCTGACGACTGCGATCCGGCTCGAAGCGCGACAGGGCCGCTACGACACAGCCATCGTGCTCGGAGCGGTGCTCATCGTGTTGGTCTTAGTCGTCAATGGGATCGTCATTCGCCTGGGCGGCCAGGAGGGGTTGCGATGATGCTCGCCGCCCGGAACCTCTCGTTTGCTCACGAGACTGACCCGGTCCTCCAGGACCTTTCTATCGAAGTCGAGGCCGGGGAGGTCGTCGCGATAATCGGCCCCTCTGGGGTGGGCAAGACGACGCTGCTTCGGTTGCTTGCGGTACGGGACCGCCCCGATTCCGGCCACCTCCTCCTCAATGGCCAGTCAGCCTGGGACGCCGACGAGGCGACCCGACTTGAACTGCGTCGCCGGATCGGGATGGTCTTTCAGAAGGCGACACTGTTTGACACGACGGTGGCCAGAAACGTCGAGTACGGACTTCGCGTGCGACGGTCCTGGATGGACCGGGTGCGGGACGAACTCCGATCGGTGGTCGAAACGAACGGCGCTGCAGACGTGGTCTACGACGCCTTAGACGTTGTTGGCCTCCGAGACCGGATTCACGAACCGGCCGCAGACCTCTCCGGGGGAGAGGCCCAGCGGGTGTCCTTCGCCCGCGCGATGGCCTATGATCCGGATGTCCTCCTTCTTGACGAGCCAACCTCGGACCTTGATCCGCGGAATACGGCACTCATCGAGGACGCGATCGAGGAGGCTCGCGATAGGGGGATCGGCGTGGCAATCGCCACCCACGACATGCACCAGGCCCGTCGGGTGGCCGATCGAGTTGGGGTGTTACTCGGTGATTCGATCACGGAAATCGGGCCGACAGAGACCGTGTTCACCCACCCTTCGAATCCCAGAACGGAGCGGTTCATCTCGGGCGAACTCGTCTATTGATCCCCAATTCGGGCAAATCCGGGTCAACTGTCGCGGTCCATAAGCCGCTTGCCCGCTAGTCCCGTGATATGCAACGCCGATCGTTCATTGCTGCACTCGGGGTGGGAGCTCTCGGGTCCCTGGCGGGATGTCAAACGGCTGTTGGGTCAGTCGCGCTGCCGAATGTCCCGGAGACGACCCTGCAGGAGGGTGGCTGGGAACAGCGGAGCGAAACCAAAGACGAGACCGTCTTCGAGGAGGAGTACTCCGTCGTCACCGTCGAGGCCGTCGCCTCCTCCGTGACCTACGCTGACGCCGCGCTTCGCGAACAGGTCCAAACAGATACCCTCGACACACTTGACACGGATCTTGCCTTGTTTTCGGCCACCCGAGTCGACATGGCCCCATCCGTGGATGAACTTGGCCCCGTTCAGACGGAGGTCAAAAACCGGATCCGAGACAACGCCATCGCGGAACTCAGGTCCAGGATGGAGGCGGCCGGGATCACCGACATCGAGCAAACCGAAACCGGGTCCCTCGACCTCTCCGGTGACAAGACAGCCGATCTGACCGAACTCTCGGGGGTCTTTCCGGTTCAGGACATCGAGTTCCCGGTTCGTGAGGATACGACCCTCACGCTCGAAGGGACCGACCTGGCGGTCGACGCGGTTCTTGCTGTCTGGGCCGTAGACGGGAACTACCTCGTCGCCGGCGGGGCCTATCCGGCCGAAAACTTCTCTCGGGTCACCGACACCGATTTGAGCGATGCGATTTCGGTCACGATAGACGTGGACCTCGGCTTGACTCCCACGGCCTATCGTGACGAACTGCTCGAACTCGTGACGAACGTGACCTGATCAGTCCCCGTTTTCGAGCCACGAGGCGAGTTTCGACAGCGCCCTGGCGCGATGTGAGATCTCGTTTTTCGCTGCCATCGAGAGTTCCGCGAAGGTCTGGCCCTCGTATTCGAAGATCGGGTCATAGCCAAACCCGCCATCTCCTCGCGGTGCCACGAGCCGGCCCTCGACAGTCCCTTCGAACACTTCGACGGTCTCCTCGTCGGCGTAGGCAACTGCACAGTTGAATGAAGCCGCTTTATTCTCGAGATCTGCGGCCA
>JAGXLJ010000020.1 GCA_018334775.1 Halodesulfurarchaeum sp. | reverse complement strand
GGAGGACCGAAGACGACGAATCGGAGAGCGGGGCGTCGACCGAGGGGTCAGCAGAACCTGGAGACCCGGATAGCCGTTCCTTTGACCGTCCGGACATCGAGGCCCGGGGCAGCGATTCGGGCGTCGGCGCGCTCGCCGTTTCTGAAGGGCTGCGAGTCGCCGAAGAGGCCGATGAAAACCGCCTGCGTGCGTACGTCACGGCCGGGAACCGAACGGATGTCAGGCTGGGCACCTACTTGCTCGCACCGTATCCGGACGCGGAGACGCTCTTCTGCCGGGTGACCGGTTTGGAATACGCCCAGGCGTTTCGAAGCGACGACGCCACCGAGATCCACGCACGGCGAGCGATGCGTTCCTCGGGCATCGACGAACGTGATTACAAGCTGATGGCCGACCTCGAACCGCTCGCGGTGCTGTATCCGGATGGGGGCGAACTGCACCGGCGGGCGCCGGATCGGGTTCCAAAACCGGAAACGGTCGTCCGGCATGCGAGCGACCACGAAAAGATCCGCACCGGGCTGGATCTACCGGAGTCGGGGGCGTTCCTCGGCCATCTTGCGGTCGGCGGCGAAAAGATCGAAACGCAGGCCAGTCCCCCGACGGTTGATTACCGGCTGGAGGACGGCGAAACGGGGGCCGACCCCCTGATATTTCGGCACGTGCTCATTGCTGGCGGCACCGGCTCGGGGAAGACACATACCGCGAAAAACGTCCTCCGGCAGTACCTCACCGAAGATCGGCGCTACGCGATCGAGCCCGGCAGCGGCCGAACGCCGCGAGCGGCTGTCGTCCAGTTCGATCCCCAGGACGAGTACGCCCAGATGCACGACGACAACCCGGACCTGGACGAGGCAGAAACGCGCCGGCTCGATGCACAGGGGATCGCCTCCGACGGGCACGAAGACACGGTCGCCTTCGTTCCGAAGGTGGGGAATGCGCGGTACAGCGCGGGCCATCACCGGGCCGAGCAGCAACCGTTTACGATCCCGTTTTCGATGGTTAGCTCGAACCGCTGGCTCCTCGCAGGGGGGCAACTCAACGATAACCAGTACAACGCGCTCGACCTCCTCCTCGATCGCTTTTTCGACGAGCGGAGTGGCGAGGCTACCTACGACGCTTTCCGGAATTTCCTGGACGCTCCGGCGCTTCGGCAGGAGCTCGACGAAACGGGTCACGTCCATGAGAAAACCTTCGACGCGGTCAAACGACGGGTCATGGCCGTCCCTCGGGGCGTTTTCGATCAGGACGCCCCCCCGATCACCGACCTTGTCCGCGACTTTGTCCGGCCGGGACGACTCTCGGTGGTGCCGACGTATCACCTGACCTCTTCCCGGGCCGCGGAGATGGTGGTCCTCGCGCTGTCGAGCCTCCTCATCGATCAGAAACTGTCGAGTGACCCTCGTTATGAGCGGATCAAAGAGACCCCTCTGGTCGTTGGGATGGACGAGGCCCACGACTTCCTCGCTGACGCGGACAGCGTCCAGGCCCGGAAAGTCATCGGGAAGTTCACCGAGGCCGCAAAACAGGGCCGGAAGGAGCGACTCGGGCTCTTCCTCATTACACAGGACCCACAGGACATCGCCGATCCGGTTTTCAAACAGCTCAACACTCGCATCGCGCTGACGCTGAGTGACGAGGACGCCGTTTCGAGCTTGAACCTTCCGACTGCCCTCGAATCTCGGGTGACTGACATGCAACGGGGGAGCATGGCCGTGTATTCGCCGGATAACTCCAAACCAGTCGAGGTCGTCGGGCTGCCTGCCTGTGTAACACGGCACGGTCGGGAGTGAGACGGCCGCTTCCGGCCCGTAAGTATTTGGCTGCAGCGACTGAAGGTTCAGGTATGAAGGCCCTGGTTCCGATCGACGGCTCCGCCCAGTCGACGACCGCCGTTAAGTACGTGGCCGAGACGCTTGACCCCGAGGAAATCGTACTCCTTCACGTCATCGACCCGGTCGAAGCCGGCTACAGTGCCGCCGCCACGATGCCGGGCTACTCGGAGGAATGGTACGAGAACCGCAAGGACGAGGCCAAATCCCTCTTTTCAGAAGCCAAAACCCATCTCGAAGACCAGACGGTCACAAAGACAACCGAAGTCGGGCGACCGTCCCGAACCATCGTCACCTACGTCGAGGACAACGACATTGATCATGTCGTCATGGGAAGTCACGGTCGGTCGGGCGTGACCCGCATTCTCCTCGGAAGCGTGGCCGAAGCCGTCGTTCGACGGTCGCCGATTCCGGTGACGATCGTCAGATAACACCCGATTTGGCACTCACTCCTCGCTGGCCGTCTTGCTGGCCCGTTCTCGAATCGCCTGGACTTGGTCCTCGTACTCGTAACCCGGAATAATCCCCTCGACCCAGGTACCTTCGACGTAATTCGCCGCGTTGCGGACCTCCTCCGTGAGCGTGCTGGAATCTCTTCGGAAACTCATCGATACGCGAAGCGACCCGCTCACATTCGTCACCTCCGGCTCCTCGGTGAGGGTGGAAACCAGGTTTGTGACGTCTTCCACGCGTCGTTCGAAGGTCTCCTCCCAGCCCTGTTCGACGACTGGGGCGACGGTCTCGTTTTCGACGGTCGCATCGAGTGTGGGAACTGTGAGGGCAAGTGTCACAGGCCCCTTGGAGACCGTAAGTTGCCCGTCGAAGTTCAACCGGCCGACCTCGAATACCCCCGCCTCCTGCTCGTGATAGCCGGGTGCGGCCCGAAAGGCGTCGGCGATCTCGTCGGTCATACACGATGATACGGGCGGCCGACTAAAGGCCTTGAGACCGCTGCTCGTGTCTCCGACTACTTGTCCATACTCACTCTCCGACTACTTGTCCATACTCATGTAGGTCTCCGTGTCCGCGACCGCGTCAAAGGCGGCGATTTCGCCAGTAATTATCTGCGAGACGGATCCGGGATTGGGGACCTCAACCTGGGCGATCAAATCGATGTCCCCCGCGACGACGTGAGCGCCTTTGACACCCTCGATGTCAGTCACCTCGGCGACCAGTCCCGACGTGTCGCTCGTGTCAGCTTCGACGAGTGCGTAGGCCACGACCATACCCACAACTGGACCACTTCGCATATGAGGTTTCGGCTGATGACCGATTTGAAACAGCGGGGCAGTGATCGATTTGGACCAGTGGGGAACGCGTCCGCGAGAGTTTTTGGCATATCGGCCCGAAGCACCGGTATGGTTCATGCCTTTGTCATGGTCGGCACCGAAGCGGGGACGCCGCAGGACGTCCGGGATACCCTCGAAACGGTGGGCGCAGTCACTGAGGCCCACGTGGTGGCTGGTGAGTACGATCTCATTGTCGAGGTCTCTGCCTCGGCGGTGTACGACGTTCTCGACGTCGCGACCGACGATATCCAAGGCATCGAGGGCGTCGTTGAGACGAAAACCTACGTTTCGATGAGCGACTGATTTAGTTCGAAGCGGTTTCGTCCCCAGCGTGTCGGTCGATGATCGACTCGACGGCTTCCGTGACGGCCTCCAATGGTTGCTCCGCGTTCACCCGAATGAAGCGGTCCGGCTCGGCTGCGATCAACTGTTCGTAGGTGGCCTGGACCTGTTCGAGGAACGCAAGTTGTTCGAGTTTGTTCGTCGCCCCGCTCCGATGGACTGCGGTTTCCGGTTCGACCTCGAAGTAAATCGTGAGATCGGGGGGCCGAGTGAACGGGCGGTGAACCGACTGGATGAACTCGACTGGATCTGGCATCTCCCCGTCGATCGCCGCTCCCTGATAGGCGAATCGTGAGTCGGAGTATCGATCCGAGACGACGATGTCACCCTGGTCAAGTGCCGGATGGATGACCCGCTGTAGGTGGTCAGCGTGGTCGGCCGTAAACAGGAACAGTTCCGCGAGCGGGTCGGCCCCGTCGGTCTCGATGGATCGGCGGACAGCGTCGCCATACCAGGACCGTGTCGGCTCACGGGTGAAGGTGTAGCCCTCGTCGTAAGCCTCCGTCAACCGGTTCCAGACTGTGGTCTTCCCGCTCCCGTCCAACCCCTCCAGCGTCACGAGCATGTCACGGACTTGGCTTACCTGTCACATACCGTTTGTGACCGACGACTCGTCTTGGGTGAACCGGCAAGACGTCCAGTCGCGCCAACCGTTATCCCGGTTGCGAGCATATAATCATACATGCATGTACTCGTCACCGGCGGTACAGGCTTCGTCGGCACACATCTCTCCCGCGAACTCGTGGACCGGGGCCACTCGGTCACGGCGCTCTCCCGTTCGGCTGACCCCTCGGGACTCCCCGATTCCGTTGAGGTGGTTTCGGGAGATGTGACCGACCCCGACTCGCTCACAGGTCCGATAGCCGACCAGGACGTGGTCGTGAACCTCGTCGCGCTCTCGCCGCTGTTCAAGCCAAAGGGTGGAGACAAAATGCACGAACACGTGCACTTGCAGGGCACGCGAAACGTCATCGAGGCGGCCGAGGCCGCTGACGTGTCTACAATCGTCCAAATGAGCGCACTTGGTGCCGATCCCGAGGGCTCGACCGCCTACATTCGGGCCAAGGGACGGGCCGAAACGGCGGTTCGGGAGTCGACACTCGACTGGACGATCGTCCGCCCGTCGGTCATTTTCGGCGAGGGTGGCGAGTTCGTCCGGTTCACACGGGTCCTCACGACACCATACGTTACGGCGCTCCCGTCGGGCGGCTCGACACGCTTCCAGCCGATCTGGATCGGCGATCTGGCGCCGATGCTCGCAGCCGCGGTTGAGGACGAGCGCCACCGGGGCGAGACCTACGATATCGGCGGGCCTGAGACGCAGACACTCGCGGATATCGCCCGGCTGGTCTACCAGACCGAGGGCAAATCCCTCTCGGTATTACCCGTGCCAATGTCACTCACCCGAATCGGGATGCACCTCGCCGATCCACTGCCATTCGTCCCGTTCGGGCCTGATCAGTACCGGTCCCTTCGGTTCGACAACACGACGGCGACGAACGACGTGGCCGAATTTGCGGTTTCCGAGGACGAGTTACGCACCCTCCGTGAATACCTTTCAGAACCCTGATGCCTGGCGCCGCATATTTGCCCCGTCACCGAACGGCAAACCTCCGATAGGCGCAGTCTGCCGCCTGTCACACGCGGTTTCCAACAAAAGCCTTATGGCCGCACTATCGCGTGTTTAAAAACAGAGCACATAGCAGCATGAAACTCGCAATGATCGGGATCGGCCAGGCGGGGGGCAAAATACTCGACAAATTCCTCGAATACGACCAACGGACGGGTTCGGGGATTGTACGGTCCGCTATTGCGGTCAATACCGCAAAGGCCGACCTCATGGGTCTCGAGAAAGTTCCTGAGGATAACCGGGTACTGATCGGACAGTCCCGAGTAAAGGGACACGGCGTGGGGGCAGACAACGAACTCGGCGCGGAAATCGCCGAGGAAGACATCGACGAGATTCAGGGTGCGATCGACAACATTCCGGTCCACGAGGTCGACGCGTTCCTGATCATCGCCGCACTGGGCGGCGGAACCGGTAGTGGGGGCGCACCGGTCCTCGCAAAGCACCTCAAACGGATCTATACTGAACCGGTCTACGGGATCGGTGTCTTGCCGGGCAAGGACGAGGGCGGGATCTACACATTGAACGCCGCTCGATCCTTCCAGACGTTCGTCAACGAGGTGGACAACCTTCTCGTCTTCGACAACGACGCCTGGCGCAAGTCGGGTGAGTCGATCCAGGGTGGCTACGACGAGATCAATGAGGAGATCGTCACCCGCTTTGGCATCCTCTTTGGCGCCGGCGAAGTCGAAAGCAGTGCGGACGTCGGCGAGAGCGTTGTCGACTCCAGCGAGATCATCAACACGCTCGCCGGCGGCGGCGTCTCGACAGTCGGGTACGCCTCGGAATCCGTTCAACCCCAGAGTTCGGGAGGTCTGCTCTCGAAGCTTCGGGGGTCGGGAGGCTCGGAAACCGAGGACTCGGCCAACACGACAAACCGGATTACCAGTCTCGTCCGCAAGGCGGCGCTCGGACGGCTGACACTCCCCTGTGAGATCGAAGGGACCGAACGGGCCCTGCTGGTCGTCGCCGGTCCGACGAGTTATCTGAACCGGAAAGGCATTGAACGCGGACGCAAATGGCTCGAAGAGCAGACCGGCTCGATGGAAGTGCGAGGTGGGGACTACCCCGTCAACGAGTCGGGGCAGGTCGCGGCGGTCACGCTCCTTTCGGGAGTTACGAATGTGCCGCGGATCAAGGAGCTCCAGGGCAAAGCAGTCGAAGCCCAAGAGAACATCGACGACATTCGCGAAGAAAGCGAAGCGGCCTTACAGGACTTGGTCGAAGACGAGGATGATGAACTCGAGCCACTATTCTAAAATCGCGCTCGTTGCGGTTCTTCTGGCGGTCGTCGCGGCCGGCCCGGCCGCAGCGGTGTCAGTCAGCGGTGCTGAAGTTCCGGACGACGCGGCGATTGGGTCGACTGTGGACGTGACTTACACAGTCGAGGAATTGTACACGAACTACGACCAGTGGCAGCTGGAGGGTGAAACGGCACTCGAATCCGTCACGTGGACCGTGACGAGCTACGAGGTTGGTGACACCCAAATCAACCAACAGGAGTACAACGGACAGACCTTCAGCCACACCATCGCGAAAGCCGATGAAGTGGCGGAGGTCACGGTACGCCTCCAGGGAACCGTCCCCGAATGGGACGACTGGTCCTACGAACCACCCCAATCCGTGACCCTCGCCAATTTCAGTGAGACCCAGGAGGGCGGTGCGGAAACCGAGTTACAGACGTCCGAGATTCGTCCGTATAACGAAGAGAGCCAGACGGCCCGTGATGCAATCGAGGAGGCCCAGGCCGCCATTGACGAAGCCGACGCGGCCGGTGTGAACGTCGAGGAAGCAACCTCACGACTCGACAACGCCATTTCGGCGTACGACGCGGGCAACTTCGAGAACGCCCAAGACCTGGCTGAAGACTCGCTGAACGCCGCCGAATCGGCACAGCAGTCGAGCCAACAAACGAGCATGTTGCTGCTGATCGGTGGCGTCATCGTCGTCATCGCGATCCTTGCGGGACTGGTGTACTGGTATTTCTCGAATCGCGAGACCTACGACAAACTCGGCTAAAGCCCTATGCGGGCTGTTATTCCGTTTGACGCGCGATCGCCAAACCAGCGACTTTCTGCCGTGCTTGATTCGGACGAACGGCGAGCGTTCGCGATAGCAATGTTGCGGGATATCCTCGACACGATGGAGCCGACTCGCTTTGACCCCCAGGTGATCGCTACCGCCACGCTCCCCGATTCGGTTTCGGTGCCACACACGATTGATGACCGATCACTCGATGCCGTAATCACGGCAGAGATCGAAGCGAACGCCCCACTTGCGGTTGTCATGGCGGACCTGCCGCTTCTCACTCCCGACACCCTTGCCCGCCTCAGGAACACAACAAGCGACGTTGTGCTCGCTCCGGGTCGTGGTGGCGGGACGAACGCAATGATGGTCCGTGACGCGGCGTTCGAAACCGACTATCACGGTGCGTCGATCAGGGATCATCGGGAGATCGCCAGAGAGCGGGGCCTTTCGGTTGGGGAACTGGATTCGTTTAGACTCGGAACCGACGTCGACGAACCCGCGGACCTCCTCGATGTCTTACTCCACAGCAATGGTCGGAGTGCCGAGTGGTTGGAGGCGGCCGGCTTCCGGCTCACGGAATCGGCCGGCCGTCCAACGGTGACTCGGGCTGGCGACAGCGATTGACCGGGGGTTTGCGGATTCGGCCGTTGCGGTACTGCTGGTCGGTGAACTGACTGAGTGCCCTCGCCTATCGAGATCACATTCACACGGGACGTCTTTCTCGGTCCCGGGGAACGCCGGTTTCGAGGGGTGCTCTGTCTCCCATCGTCCCGCCGCAACTCGTACAGGAACGGAAGCGGGCGGGGTCGGTGAGAAACGCTTTGATGCCGGAGGTCCCAGGAAGGGGTATGACCAGCGTCAAGGACGTCCGGGCCGATTCGAAACCCTTGGACGGGAACCTGGGGCGGGGGGCCTTCGTCTTCAGCGACGACTACTCAGTGTTTGACTGGGGGCGGATGCCGGATCAGCTTCCGAAAAAGGGTGCGAGCCTCTGTGCGATGGGCGCCTACAATTTCGAGCGCCTGGCGGAGGCTGGGGTCGAAACGCACTATCGTGGAGTACTCAAGGGCGGTGAGGTGGTTCCACTCGCTGCCGTCTCAGAACCACCGACGGAGATGGCCATCGACATCGCTCGAACCCCCGAGCTTCCGCATGACTCGGCTGGGTACGATTACGACGCCTATCACGAGGCGGGCGGGGATGCATACGTCGTCCCCCTCGAGGTCGTCTTCCGGAATGTCGTCCCACCCGGATCGAGTCTGCGGGACCGAAGCGACCCGACTGACCACGGTCTCGAATACGACGTGTGGCCAGAGGAACCGGTCGAACTCAGAGAGCCGATCGTCGAATTCTCCACGAAGTTCGAGCGCCAGGACCGGTACCTCGATCGTGCGGAGGCCGACCGAATCGCCGGACACCCCGATCTGGATGCCCTCGAGGGGTGTGCTAGGGAGGTTAACCGAGTCATCTCCGAACAGGCGGAGGCTGTTGGGTTTACTCACCAGGACGGCAAGATCGAGTGTCTGTACCACGATGGGACGATCGCGGTCGGGGATGTCGCGGGCACCTTTGACGAGAACCGCTTTAGCCGGGACGGGGTCCAGCTTTCGAAAGAAGTCATCAGGCAGTATTATCGAGAAACCGATCCGGAATGGGTCCAGGCGGTCAAAACGGCCAAACGCGAGGCCCTGGCGAGTGATAGTCCCGACTGGCGCGAGGACGTCGACATGCAACCCAAACCGCTGCCCGAACACGTCCTTCGACACGTTGCGAACATGTACGCGGCGGGCGCGAACACCTACCTCGGTCGGGAACTCTTCGATGCTCCCGACCTGGGCTCGGTGCTGGAACACATCCGGCGGCTGTAAGCGGTTCGTGAGTGGTGTATCAGTTTTTCGGTCGTGAGTCGCGGGTCGAGTATCCAAGAACGTGGGATACACCAACGTTTCCAAAAGAGTTTTTGAGCACAATCGCGCAGTTACGCCCGATGACCGCCTACACCGCCACGGTGACCGTCCGTCTCAAACAGGGCGTTCTCGATCCGGAGGCAACGACGACCCAGCGCGCCCTCGAACGCCTGGGCTTCGAGCTCGAGGACCTCCGGTCGGCCGATCAGTTCGAAATCGACCTGGAGGCTGCCGACGCCGAGTCTGCCACCGCGCGGGCGACCGAGATGGCCGAACGCCTCCTCGCAAACCCCACCATTCACGACTACTCGGTGGCGGTCAGTGAGCGATGACGGTCGCGATCGTGCGGTTCGGAGGCTCGAACTGTGACCGGGACGCCGCCCGCGCACTCGACGCCCTGGACATCGACTCCGAGATCGTCTGGCACGAGGACGGGCTCCCGGCGGACACCACCGGTGTGATGCTGCCCGGTGGCTTCTCCTATGGCGACTACCTTCGAGCCGGTGCCATGGCCGCCCGCGCTCCTATTATGAGCGCCATCACGGACCTCGCGGCTGATGGCGTCCCGGTTCTCGGCATCTGCAACGGGGCACAGATGGGGTGTGAAGCAAGTATGACTCCCGGCGCGTTCACGACGAACGAAAGCGCCCGATTCCAGTGCGAACACGTCCACGTTCGCGTGGAGAACGCCGAGACCCGATGGACCGCAGCCTACGAGGAGGGACAGGTGCTCGAACTCCCGATTGCCCATGGGGAAGGGCGGTTCGAGATTTCCGAGGAGAAACTCGCCGATCTCAAAGCCGAACGAAGAGTTCTCTTCCGCTATTCGACCCCTGATGGGGAGATTACAAACGGCGCTAATCCGAACGGATCAACGGATAATGTGGCGGGTATTCTGGGCGACACCGAGAACGTGGCCGTGTTGATGCCCCACCCTGAGCGCGTTCCC
>JAGXLJ010000019.1 GCA_018334775.1 Halodesulfurarchaeum sp. | reverse complement strand
CCGCTGAACCATCTCGGCCGCATCCATATGGGTTCGGGCCTCGTAGCCCATCCGCAACAGCATGAGCGTAATGCCGTTTGCGCCGACTTTATCGAGCAAATCTGCTTCGATGACACACTGGGTTTCGAGTGAAACTTCCTCGAGTTCGCCCGTGTGACTGTGGCCTTCAATGGCCCGACAGACTTGGTTGATGAACGACCCTGGGAAGTGACCGTGACTTTCGAGATACTCGCGAGCTACGCGAGCGCCGGCTTCTGCATGCACGTCCTGGTCGGCTTCGAGCTTTGCGATATCGTGGAAGAGGCCGGCGACCCGGACCACATCCTCGTTCGCGCCTTCTGATTCAGCGATCTCATTTCCAAGTTCTACCACATTCATAATGTGGTTGAAGCGATACTCAGCGGAGTGCCACGGGTACCAACGCATCCGGCCACCGTCGCCCTCGTTCTCGACGCTTGCTTGCAGGTAATCGTATACGAACGCGGCCATCGACTCGAACGTCTCGTCGGTGACCGGCGATTCGGCTATCTCGACCCCCACGGTACCGCCCCCAATCCCGTGGTTTGGTTGAACTTCGTCATGTTGAATAAACGAATGCTGTTCGCGCTCTTAGGCCTTTTGCAGACAGTGCCCGCGCGGCTCGCCGGACAGGGCCCAAAAAATAGTGGCTGATTGATGCCAATGACGCATCTGCTGGGAAGATAACCGTGGGGCCCCGACGGGCCCGTCAGAGAAACCGCTCAACGAGCGGCTTCGGCTACAACCGTGTGAGTTCCTTCGCTCGTGGACCTTTGTCTGCCTGTTCGATCTCGAATTCGACTTCCTGGCCCTCCTCTAAATCGGGCCCGCCGACGTCTTCCATATGGAAGAACACGTCCTCCTCGGACTCGTCGCTCTCGATGAAGCCGTACCCTTTCCGCTCGTTGAAGAATGCGACCGTACCGGTTGCCATTTGTCTCCACTTTCCACGAAGACGGCCTTGTATATAATCCCACCGCTGTTTGACCGCCGTATACGCGGCTATACCCAGTGATTAGTTCAACCCGAAACACTCGTGGATTAACTAATTTTACTCAATGACGCTCCAAACTGGTTTGGAAAAATCCGAATCGATCTGTCGTCTGTTTTGGACAGCGAGGGGTAGTCGGCCATAATTTGCATGGCACTCCTCCGAAACCCCATGACATAGCCCGGCCGTTGCTGGGACCAAAAGAGATATTGTCCCAACCGAATGTTATCTAATCGCATGGAAGACGTTTTCGTCGCACGACTCATGACCTCGGATCTCATCACTGCAGATCCCGATACGTTTGTCGAAGAGACGGCACATACGCTCTTGGACAATCAGATCGGGTCGATAATCGTTTCGGACGTCAATGGCGAACTCGAAGGGATCCTCACAAACACCGACTTCATTCGCATCGTCGCAGAAAGTAAACCAAAGGCCAAAACCACCGTCGAACGGTACATGACCAAGGACGTGGTCACGGTGGGCGCACAGGACCACATACAAACGGCCGCCGACAAGATGATCGAGAAAAACATTTCACACCTCCCAGTCACGGACGAGGACGACATCGTGATCGGTATCATCACCAAAACCGACCTGACGGCGTACCTCTCAGCAGTAGAAGACCCGACACCGTCTTAAGCAAAAGAAAATCGGCGGCTGCCATTTTTCGTCCAATGTTTGTCAAAAACCAGCCATCGGGTTCTGCCGACGTCCCCGTAACTTAATAACACACAATACTAAGGGAATATTATAGTCTCAGTAAACACAATGGTTGCACACGAAAAGTGACTATCTGGAGCAGGATAGGGTGAATCGGTCCGGTATATCCCCCAAGCAAGCTACCCGGACAACGCTCAAAATAGCAAATGGACCTCTCAACTATGGCAAAACGCCGTTTCTCCACTCCAAGAGCGACCACGCTAATCGTTGCATCAAGCATTGGGACCTATCTGCTCATACTCACAGGGGTTTCAAACGCCCTTGCGAACACGGCAAACGCCTGCAGCGGATGGCCACTCTGTAATGGACCGTGGTTCGGATCTCCGGAAACAACCCTCGTCTTTGGACATCGAATTGCCGCCTTTACGGTGGGTCTGCTTTTGCTATGGACGGGTTACATCGTCCTGACACAGTCCCATTCCTCGAAAGTCCGATTCGGACTGGGTGCAGCGCTCCTGCTTTACCCCTTCGAGGTCTTCATAGGGGCTCAAGCAGCAGTTTCAGGAACAACGACAGCCATCAGCACCATTCATCTCGTATTTGCACTGACGATTTTTTCGGCGTTGATGGCCGCCTTGGTGTGGCAATTGGAGGCCCACGATAGTGAAAGAGTTGTTCAAACCGATGACCCCAATCCAGAACCATCACCGGACGATGAAGACGCCAAACCGGGATCCGCTGAACCGAAAAATCCAGGTCCACTAACTATCGGACGTGCCTACCTCAGATTGACAAAACCCTACCTTTGGTGGCTTTTGGGTCTGGTCGCACTCGCGAGTATGGGATTGGCGGCACAAGGGATTCCCCCATTCGGGACAGCACTGGCGACGATTGCGGGCGGCGTCCTCGCTATCGGGGCGAGCGGAACGTTCAATAACGTGCTCGAGCGGGATCGGGACAAATTGATGGCCCGAACGAACGATCGGCCGCTCGTCACCGATATCATTCCCCCACACCGCGCAGTCGCGTTTGGGTTTCTCCTCTTGGGCGCTTCGATGGCCGTGTTTCTCTCTTTCGTCAACGTGTTGGCAGCCGGATTGGGACTGCTCGCGGTTCTCTTTTACAGTGTCGTCTATACGGTGATTTTGAAGCCGAATACCGATCAGAACACCGTCATTGGCGGGGCAGTTGGAGCCCTCCCGGCGCTGATCGGCTGGGCAGCAATTACGGACTCGGTCGGTATGCCAGCGATCGTGTTGGGTGCCGTCGTGTTTCTCTGGACGCCGGCTCACTTCTACAATCTGGCCTTGATTTACAAAGCGGATTACGCCCGGGCAGGCTTTCCAATGCTGCCGGTGGTTCGAGGCGAACAAACCACGAGACGCCACATCGCTGCCTTCCTTGGGGCGACAATGCTCGCAGCGGTACTGCTTGGAACCGCGTCAGGGCTCGGGCCTTTGTATGCTACTGTTGCTGTGCTGTTCGGCGCCCTATTTCTCGTGGCCACCGTCCGATTGCATCGCATCCAAACCGATCTGGCCGCCAAGCGGACCTTCATCGCCGCAAATGCCTATCTCGGCGCGGTACTTTTTGCAGTCGTCATCGATACGATGATCGTTTAAATTCCACTGAAACCCTCTGCTAGAACGGCGTTCAGGTTCTTGACCCGGCAACCACAAGCCACGCAAACAGCACCAGCTGGACGAAAAGCAGCATGTACACCACTACCTGTACTCCATCCGAAATCAGGAAAATACCGATCACGAGAAACGTGTTTGCGAGTCCAACGCCCACCCCAAGGCCACTTGCGATTCCGGCATCGACAGACTCGATCGATCGGGCCCAGAGCGCACCCACGAGGAACGCGGCCACCGAAAGGTGGGCAAAGAAGTGATAGCCAGTTTGGATGGCCGGCCAGAACGTGAATACGAGATCCGGAGCGAAAACCGCCTCTAAGCCTGTGAAACCGAGACCAACCATTCCAAGAGCATAGAGCCGACTATGTGTTCCACCAGTTGCTTCACGCTGGTCGATCCAGACCACGGCGGCGACCAATAAGAGGAACAAGGCCAGTGCAGTCCCAAGATGGGCCAATTGGACGGCCGGAGTGTATCCGTCCGGAAATAGCGTCGCGAAGGTGACGGTAACCCCGCCGAGAACCACTTGAATTGGCAAAAGCATCGCTGCAAGCCAACCGGCCCAGGAAATACGGGTCCCTCGATATCGGTACCATAAAACGAGGGCATTTGTGATGATGATGAATCCCACGAGCATCGCGAAAAATCGGTGGAACCATTCGATAAACTGCGGGATCGACAGGCCGATCGGGGACAGTTGTCCGGCACAGCCAGGATAGGTGAAATTACAGGTTGCGCCGGCCCCGGCAGCGGCCGTGAACTCTCCAATTAATACCAGCAGGAACGTGAGTCCCGCTGTTCCCATCGCCACGCCACGTGCCCGCGAGACAATCGAACGGCCGGCCCGATGGAGTACCGTCCCATTCGTCGATCTATCCGTCAACGAGGCCATTGTCCCTTGTTATCGGAGCATCCCATTTAGATGTTCACGATACCGGCATTCGACGGGCCGAAGATTTTTGGTTGACTGCAGCCTGCATCTGGTATGAAACGGCGCGAGTTTCTGGCAACAGGGGCAGCGACCCTGGGCACCGCCATCGCGGGCTGTGCGAGTGGGGAGGGTCTCGGATACGACATCGCGATGGTTTCCAATGCCTTCGTTCCCGGTAACACGAGCCCAGTTCCGGAAGACGCGCCAGAGTGGGTGCCCTCCGAGGATCCAACACTCGAAGTCAGAATCGGAGACACTATAATCTGGGAAAACACCGATTCACGGATTCATACCGTGACAGCAGCGACAGTCGATCACGAAGAAGCCGAGGCGATGCTGGGGACTGACGAGGGCGACGAAGGCCATCATGAGACCGGGCCAACCCTCCCGTCAGCGGGGACCTTTTTTGCATCAGGGGACTTCGACGACGAATTAACGGCTGTCGAGTCGTTCTTCGAGAACGTCAGTGGTGGCGGAGCGATTCCACCGGGCAAACAATACGCACACACGTTTCACACCCCAGGCTGGTACCATTACTACTGTATTCCCCACGAGACAGCGGGAATGATGGGGAACGTCCATGTCCTCGACGTGTGAGGCGGCCGGTTCGGGTTTCACTTAAATGAGCGGCCGATAATACAAGAGTCCGAGTGCCGTGACGAACACGACAGTACCGATCCCATAGGTTTGACTCAGTGCAAACGCTGTCACGGCAGACCCGCTGCCAAAAATCGAAGTCACGATGGTGCCCAGAATCGGCCAACTACAGGACAGACACGAGAACAGCCCAAGCAGCCCAGGAACGGCCCCAGCTGCGGCGTCCAGGACTGTTGCGTAGACGAAATAGGCCAGCGTGAGATATCCGATGACCGTGTAGGGCTCAAGCACCAGTTTGAACAATTCGTTTTCGAAGAGAAGTGCCGGGGCATATCCAGGCGGCGGGGCCCAATTGAGATGCAAGGCGACTGATTCGGCTCCGGTTCCAAACAGCCCCCCGAAATATCCCAGAACGACGAAATACCCGAGAGCGATGGTACCGGCTCCCAGTCGTTTTTGCACCGGGCCCACAGGTCGATTGGTTTTGTAAACGGCCAATAGACTGGCATTGATCCACACAAATGGATAGATCAGAACGAGTGGATCAGTGATGATCGCATCAGTGGTCAGGACGTAGGACCCCACAAGACCGGTTTCGAGAAAGACGAGCCACAGAAAAAGCGTTCCCGTCGATAGATCGGGCCCGAAATCGAACTGCAACCCGACGGCGGGCACCTCAACCATGGAGAAGTGTTCCTTATCTCGCCTCAAGAACCTCCGTTTCACAGCAGGACCCACTCCTTTCTCAATCGGGTTGTGGAACCGCCACCGCACCCAGAACGAAGAAAAGGATGGCAAAACCGACGAGCACGAGTAATTCGGAGGTCGCTGGCGCCTGCTGATATGTTACCTGACGAACACCCCGTGCAAAGTAGGTGAGCGGAGAGAGTTCGATGAGTAGTGACCCCCATGCTGGAAGTTGGTCAGGTGCTACGAACGTATCCGAGAGAAACACGAGTGGTAATGCCACAGAATTGCTCGCCGCGATAACCCCATCACGTGAATCAGCGATCCGGCCGAGAATAGCACCAAGTCCCACGAACACCACAACGCCAGCGACGATGAAAGGAACGAGGAATAGTGAAAGAGTGATCTGAGCGTCGGTCAACGCCATGAGAACGGCCAGGACCAACCCGCTGGCCAGGAGAATAATACCCGTATTGACGATCGTATGAGCCCCGAGCCATTCGGCGCCGCTCAATGGGGTCGTCGCCAGTTTTTCGAACTGTCGCCGGTCTCGATACCGGGCGACAGTACTCCCAATCCGCGACAGCGGCGTAAACAATACAATGACAGCGAGATACCCTGGGACGTAATATCCCACGGGCCGAGCGAACAATCCAGCACCCGTCGGGTCGGTCTGGACAATGACGCCGAAAATCCCCACGAGGAGGAGCGGAAACCCGAACGTGAAGAAAATCGCTGTTCGTTGCCGAAGAAACGAGTGCCAGGAGGCCTTTGTTTCGGCCCAAATGCGAGAGAGCCTGTTCATGGGTCACTGTATGCCGATGATTTCCGGTATCCGGTCGCCGACCCCAATGAGTCGTTCCCTGTCAGTTGGAGGTAGGCATCTTCGAGGCTCGGTTCCGTCCAGGTAATCGACCCGTACCGAACCTCCAGTTCGTTTAATTGGGTCACAAATTGCCCGATCGTGTCCGGTTGGACGTTCCGTATTTGAAGTCCAGATGGTGATTGCTCAACGTCGCCCTCGAATTGCCCAATCTGGGCTTCTGAGAGTGTTTCTTCGGTTTCAATCCGGAGCACCGAGTCCCCGCCATACTGGTCGATGAGTGAGCCAGGGGATCCGCTTTCGACCAGTTCGCCGTCATCAAGCAACGCGACTCGATCACCGAGAGTGGCCGCTTCTGCCATATCGTGTGTTGTAAGAACAATCGTTGCCCCATTGTCCGATAGCGCGTCCAGCAGCGACCACACCGACCGCCTGCCGACTGGATCAATTCCGGTCGTCGGCTCGTCCAAAAAGAGGACCTCTGGATCGTTGATCAACGCACTCCCGACACAGACACGCCGTTTTTGGCCCCCAGAAAGGTTCACGTACCGGGTCTCTGATGCCGCAGTCAAGCCGACATCTGAGAGCACCTTGGACACTGCAAGTGACTGATCGTACAACCCCGCATAATACTCGAGCAGTTCACTCGCAGTCAACCGATCATGTGGCGCAAACGATTGGGGGAGCAGTCCGATTCGTGATGGGTCCGTGTCGTTCACCGGCGTCTCCAACACCGAGACCAACCCTTCATCCGGCTCTATCGTCCCGGTAAGCGCCCGGACTAGTGTCGTTTTCCCCGCCCCATTGGGCCCAACTAGAACGAAAATCTCACCAGAAGAGACGGAAATCGACACGTCGCTGAGAGCGACGGTGTCACCGTAGTCTTTGGAGACACCGTCAGCAGACACGGCCGGGGTCATAGGGCATGCTTGCCCTCCCCAGCAAAGAAGGTTCCTCCCGGAGCGGTTTGGGCCGTTGAACCGAACATCCCGAGAGATCTGACGGTTCGGGTACTTACATACGGAGCGGGCCGCAGGTGACCGCTATGGATCATCCCGCCGCGATGGCGTTTTTGCACCTCGTGTTTGCAGGCATTTGGACCGGCAGTGTCGTTTTCTTGACTTCCTCCCCGCCCTGAAGGGGCTTGCCGAGACGCGTAGCGTCTCGTTGCACCCGAAAACGCTTCGCGTTTTCGAGGACGAGTATTCCTCCGTGGGCAATCCAACCAGTCGATTACCCTGGCTGTGAACTTGCGGGTTCGCTGACACTGGTTTGGTCGAGCGACCACGACTGTTCCCCAAAACCGAGGGGTGTCCACTCGAGTTCATCCCACTCCCAGTACGCTCCGTCACAGGATTCGCCCCTTTCGCGTTCAGCAGACAGGGCAGCGGGCCGAGCCATCGGCCCAACCTCAGACTGCAACAAATTCCACGCCCCAGCAACATCACTATGTGCTTCTAAGCTACACTCGTGACACCGGAATTTGTCACCGTTCCGGTGAACATTGTCTGAGCCACATTCCGGACACTCGCTGCTCGAGTCCGCTTCACTCCCTTCCACAATGGAGAGGCCAACATCGCCAAGCGTGAGTGCAAGACGGTCAGTGAGTTGCCCATGGCTCCAACGCGTGGGTTTTCTCGTTCACCGATGCCGACCAGTGCGTGGACAACACGTCTCTGAAGTCGCCCACGTATACCGTGTCCACGTTCCGTTCGAGCAGCCATTCAGTGGCGTGCTTCACGGCAGCGTTCCGACTGTGGTCGCGCTTTCGGGTTCGCTCAGCGTACAAGCGCCGTATTCTCTGACTCGAATGCCTGTCCTCAGGGAGTTCCGCTTGCAGTTCAGCGACACGTTCCGAATATTGGTGGAACTGTTCGAACTCCGGGCGTGTGTGGTAGACCGCGGTGTCTCCAGTACTGGTGACGATAGTGAGGGTATTGTTAGCTCCTACGTCGATAGCAGCTGTATGCGTCGTGTTCTCGGAGTCGAGTGTATGAGTGAAGGCATCCAATTGCTGTGCTTCAAGTTCGTCTGGTTGTATGCGAACTGGATGCTTGACACGGAACACATCAGCCGTTTCGTCGTAGATAATTTCTAACCGGCTATCGTCGACGTTCCACTCTGGGTTACCACGAACTTCGAGTGTAAGAGTGTTGCGTACAATCAGAGAGCCTGCGAAGCTCAATATGAACACTCAGAGAACAGCCCATCCATAGACATGATTCAGAAGGACGTAGGTAAGAATGCCCAACGCGAGACTTATCGACCAGACCCAAACGGCAATCCGACCAATCTGTGGATGCCTGGTTTCGACCAATTCCGTGGGCGTATGGGTAATTCCAAGCAGGACCGCATACAGGACAACAGGCACCGCCACGATAGAGAGGAAAACGTGAATCCCCAGTAGCGCCCAGTACGCGTAGGTGACGAGTGTTGCGTAGTCTGCAAGGAACTGCCCCTGGCTGATCACGAACTGCTTCGTGAAACCGCCCGCCTGTTTCCAGACATAGAGGACGAGAAAGAGGAGGATGAGTCCAAACGATGTCATCATCGCAGCCTGATGTTTTCTGACTGCCCCACGTTTGATGAACCACCACCCGGATAGCAGAGCTCCCAAGGCTATCGTGTTGATCACCACGATAGCATCTCCAAATAGTATCGTCGTCTCCTCTGTGAGCGAAGGAACTGGGACGAATCCCGCAAAGGAACCAATGACCACAGCATAGCCAATGAGACTGAGAAAAATAGTGACTCTGGCCGGATGATCGCGGGTGTAGGCGATGAGCGTGGTATCAGTGGACATCGGATGGCTCTGTGAGTCGGTTTCGGAGTGGGATCGACTATTTTTGGTCCGGTTGCCAGACCCCCATGTGAGGATCCTGAAAGTGTTACCCTTCAAACTCGCCGTATGAGACACTGCCTGAATCGACGATCGAACCACTTTCCGGAACGTCTCTATCGGGGGGCATACTCCCTTCAGCCGGACCACCTGGATCTCCAACGACGATTCTGCCGATCATACCAACTGTTTTGTGCGGGATACAAAAATAATCGTAGGTCCCTTCCGTGTCAAAGGGAACCGCTTCGGTGGCCCCCTCCTGAGTCAGCACCCCCGTATCGAATTGGGGCCCACCCTCTGGGATTCGGGTGACATCCGATTCCTCATGGCTCTCGTAGTATGCCGTGGCCGAGTGAGAACCGCTATCGTTGTTGAAGGTAACTGTCGTTCCTGGCTCCACATGGAGCCCGATCGGATCGAAGTAATACTCCTGTCCTTCTGTGACCATATCGACAGTGACACCCTCCTCGTTCGACCCATCATCCTCAGGGCCGCCGCCACTGCAGCCGGCAAGCATACCGATCCCAGCGAGACCACCAACTGCTTCTAAGTATTGTCGTCTTTGCATACGCGATAATCTTCGTCATGTATGTGAAAACCCCTTATGGTAAGGGAGTCGAACCTGGGGCGCGCCCTGCCGGTAGCGGTGATGAATTGCGATTCTCGCCCCCAAATCATAGCAGTTCTATCCGGCCGATAGATCGATTTAATCCGGCCTGTCCGGTCCCTCCTCCGGCCGGACAGAACAACGGTTCGACTAGCTCAATCCTCCGGGTCATCGATAGCG
>JAGXLJ010000300.1 GCA_018334775.1 Halodesulfurarchaeum sp. | reverse complement strand
GTGAAGCCCGCTAACGCGTAAATACCTTCTCGAATCGACCAAGATTGCTTGTTGTCAGGTTTACAGAACGCAAGGAGAATGCCCCGGGGCTTGACAGAACGCAAGGAGAATGCCCCGGGGCTTGACCCCGGGGTTGAATCCGACAACACGTGATACAAACCATTAAGTAAATATATCTTTAATCAAAAGACAGCGATGGAATACAGTCACCGCTACCCTGCATACCCGACACAAGAGGTAGCGGCTGAACTGGAATACCACATCGACATTCATCGCCAAGCGTACAACTACACCCTGTACGAATACGAGAACGTAGATTCCGACAACATCGGCTCCCCGTACAAACACCACTACCGACTCCCCGACTGGAAAGACGAATACCCCGTGTTCTCAGAGGTCAACTCAAAGGCTCTCCAACGAACCGTCACACGGTTCTACCAGAACCTCGACGGCCTCTCCGAGAAGACATCGAACGGGAACAAAGTCGGGAAACTCAAGTGGAAATCGCCAAGAGAGTTCCAGAGTATGACGTATTCGCAGTCTGGCTTCGAGCTCAAAAACACGAGTGGCCGACGCGCGACTCTCTGGCTCTCCAAAATCGGTGACATCCCGGTTTGCTACCACCGCGAAATCCCTGAGGAAGCCGACATCAAAGAGGTCACGGTCAAGAAGGAGACGACCGGTGAATGGTTCGTTTCCTTCGGTCTCGAAACCGACGACGGCGAACTCCCCGAGAAGCCCGACGTGGACTCGCTCGATATGAGCAACAGCGCCGGAATCGACCTTGGCATCCTGAACTACATCCACACGTCTGACGGGACGACCGTTGACTGGCTCGATTTAGAAGACGAGTACGACCGACTCCGCCACGAACAACGCAAGTTGTCTCGCAAGCAGAAAGGGTCGAACAACTACGAGAACCAGCGTCGAAAGGTTGCCAAAATCAAGCGTCACATCAAGCGGAAAGTGCTGGACTACCAGCACAAAATCACGACGTGGCTCGTCCGAGAGTACGACGCAGTGTTCGTCGAGGACTTGGACGTGAAGGGGATGCTGGAACAGTCGCACAACACTCGGAACAAGCAGGATGCTGCGTGGCGACAGTTCATCACCCTTCTCGAATACAAAGCTGACCTGTATGGGTGTCACGTCGTTCAAGTCGAAGCACGAGGAACAACGAAAGAATGTGCATCGTGTGGTGTGGAGACGGCGAAACCGATCTGGGTACGGGAACACTCTTGCCCGTCGTGCGGGTTCGAGTGTGACCGTGACGCGAACGCGGCGATGAACGTCTTGCAGAGAGGCTTTGCTGAATTAGGGCTGGGATGGCCCGAATCAACGCCTGTGGAGACTGCGCTCCCTACGGACACCCATTCGGTGTCTGCAAAGCGTGTCATCGAAGCAGGAAGCCTCGGGGCTTGACCCCGAGGCTATTCACGCCCGCGGATCCCGGTCGGGTCCGGGATACTCGCCCCCGACGACGACGTCGTAGAGACTCGCGGGATCGAACAACCGGGCGAAGGCGTCGGGCGGCCGGACGCTCAGGTTCGCTTGGGGTTGGATCGACAGCCCCGTCTCTGGCGAACGCAGCGACTCGTCGTAGCTCAGCAGGTGTGCGGCCCCACCTCGGTAGGCCGAGGCCAGCGCCGGATGATCCTCCTCGGGATGTTCAACCCGTTCGGTCGTCGTTCCGAGCCGCTCGCGGTGGGCAGCCGCCAGATCGGGGTCACCCAGTTCGGTCACGACGGCCTCGACCTCGTCCAAGAGCGGCTCGCTCGAAAGTAGCGTCAGCCAGTCGTGCCGACGGACGTGATCCAGCGCCTCCCGGGCGAACCCGCCGACCAGCAGGTCTGCCGCGAGTACGTCGGCGTCGGCGACGACACGAGCGGGCGACGCCTCAGTCATCGTTCTCTCGCTGGCTGGCCAGCGTCTCTCGGATCTCCTCGACGGTCCTTCCGTACTCTTCAGCTCGGTCGAACAGTTCGGCCCAGGTGTCCATACTCGACCTGCGGGTCGGGTCGGTGAAAAAGACGGCTGCCGACAAATGAGAAACGACAAAAACCCCGGGTACGCTATGTCGTCGTATGCGCCGAGTCCGATCGGTTCCGGCCGGGGTCGCCGCGTCGCCCCAGCCGCAGGACCACGGCTCGCTGTCCCGCGTCGAGCGGGTGACACCGACGAACCGTCCGCGATCTCCGTTCTCCGCCTGTCGTTGTTGCTGTCGCTGTCGGTGAGATAGCCCCGAACGCTACCGACAGTATCGCCCGCATACTGCACTCCTCAAACAGACAGACATGACAGCACACGACACACCAGTCGCATCGGTTCTCGAAACCATCGGCGAGACGCCCCTCGTCGAACTCGACGCCGCGCCGGAGTCGGTACCAGTCTACGCGAAACTGGAGACGTTCAACCCCGGCGGCAGCGTCAAGGATCGCATCGGCGAGCACATCCTCCGACGGCTCCTCGCACGCGGTAACGTCTCCCCAGGAGGGACCGTCGTCGAGCCTACGGCGGGCAACACCGGCATCGGGATGGCGATCGCGGCCCGGCAGCTCGATCTCCATCCTGTCTTCGTCGTCCCGCGCGGGTTCAGCGAGGAGAAACAGCGGCTGATGGCCGCATTCGGGGCCGAAATCGTCGACGTCCCCGGCGATATCGGGATGAGCGGTGCCGCAGAGCGGGCCCGCGAGATCGCCGAGCAGCGCGAGGACGCGATCGTCCCACAGCAGTTCGCGACGCCGCTGAACG
>JAGXLJ010000299.1 GCA_018334775.1 Halodesulfurarchaeum sp. | reverse complement strand
ATAGGGATTGTATTGTACCGATTTTGAATCCCTGGTAAACGGCACTTTCCTTTACTTTTAGGGGTGGCTAAAAACAATCGTAACAACACACAATGACCCAAACAATACAGGCTTACCTACCGGGGGGCGATATCTCTCTGGAGGTCAACGGTACCTGGACTGCCTACTGGCTGTTCATCCTTCGCGTTGTGACCGGATGGTGGATGTTCCACGCCGGGTTGACGAAGGTCTGGGAGACCTATGTCCTCGGTTCGCCGTTCGACGCGGCCTGGTTCATCCAGTTCGCGTCGCAAGGAACAATTTTGGAAGGCGTCTTGGCGCTGTTCAACAACTCCGCCGGAATCGCGTTCACGAACTTCATGATTCCGTGGGCCGAGTTTCTGATCGGACTTGGAATCTTGCTCGGAGTGTTCACCAGGCTCGCTGCCTTCTTCGGTGGCTTCCTGATGTTCTTCTTCTACTTCGTGAACGCTGGTTGGAGCCACGGACTGGTCAACAGCGATATGATGGGACTGGTCCTGTTCGCCACGGTCGGGATCCTCGGCGCGGGTCGCGTCTGGGGGGTCGACCAGTATCTCGAACGCATGGACTGGGCCCAACATCCATTTGCAAAAGCAATCCTCGGCTAACACACAGACTCATGACACACGAAAAAATCACGACAGTCGAACGCGCTGGAATGCTCATCTTCGGGGGCCTCGTGGTCCTCGCGATGCCGATCCTCGGACTGCTGAACACCTTCGGCGGATCGATGAGTGGGATGGTCGAGTACATGGACGGAGACTCCGCGGGCTATGCGCTGGCCCAAAGCGGTGTCCCGGAAGCCGCGGAGATCACGGCCACGCCGATCGTGGGGCCCAACCTTCGAGCGACGTTGCTCGCTATCGGGCTCATCGTCTTCGGTCTCATGGTGGTGTACCGCCTCATTTCCGTCTCGGGGACGGACCCGAACGCGTCGCCGGCACCGACTGCTGATTGAGCGGACCCGAACGGTGGGTTCGCACGGTTGGCAAATCAGTAATCGAGAAGTGCGTTTTTTCGGTTCTTTTTATCAGTGACGACGATGCAGTCGGGCGACCGACTTTTGTTCGGTCGAACCAGTGCGGAGGGGATTTGCACCAGAGGAAGACTCGCTCCCGTAGGTCGCTCGTCTGATAGGGCTCAAATCCCACGACACCGTTCAACTTGAAGTGAGCGGTGCCTGGCGGCACACGCTCTCTGTGTTGTAGAAGCGGTGAGGAGGGGATTTGAACCGAAAACAGACTCGCTCGCTCTGCTCGCTCGTCTGATAGGGCTCAAATCCCTCGATACCGTTCAACCTCAGGTGGCGCGGAGCCTGGCGGCTCACGCGCTGTGTTCGGTAGAAACGGTGAGGAGGGGATTTGAACCCCTGAGGCTACAATAGCCACCTGCTCTCAAGGCAGGCGCGTTAGGCCGCTTCGCTACCTCACCACAGTTCCAGCAAACGTGGGGATGGATTAAGAACTGTCGGTCGCTTCCGCCGCCGCGCTTGTGATCTCCCCATCACGCAACTCGATTTCTCGCTCCTGAATCGTCTTCCAGAACTGCTCCGGAAGCGGCTTCCCGGCGAGGGTGTTCGCAGTAAGTCTCGTCAACACGCCACGCAAATCCGCCGGAGTTGACAGCACTTCTCTCGTTCGCAGGAAGTCGACAGCAAGGTCATTTGCAGTGGCTTCTCGTGTGACGGCTTCGATGGGCTGGGTCTCGAAAACGTCCGTGAAGTCGATCAAGTCGGAGAAACCCGCGAAGTATACGTCACCTCGTGCAGCCGGTCCGAGGACCACGTCTGCCCGGCGAAGTTTGAGCGCCCCTTCGTCGACTATCGAGCGTGCGAGCCGTGGCACACACGGATCGAGAACTGTCGCGGACTGGGCGTCCTCGTCTCGAATCAGATGGGTGATGGCGTTGCCCGCTTTCGCCGAGAAATTACCGCCGACCTGGGGCTCGAACCGAATTTCCTCGAACCGGTCGGGTGACATCGCCTTTGCCGCCAACTCGCGAAGTCTTGCCTTCGGGTCGATATCTTCGGAATCTCCTGGGACAGCATCGGCTTGCGGGTAATTCACAAGTATGTCGACCGTACTCTGCTCCAGGGTTGCCATGGTGTCTGCCACCAATGCCTCGTAGAGTGCGAGGCCGTCATTTGGTGTGAGGTCCGTCTGTTCGACGAGTTGTTTACAGGCGACCCCTTCGACTGGGGGCTCAGCGAGCACGATGACGGTCGTCATTTCCGTTCACCGACTGGAGCAACTCGTTTGAGCATGGCTATGCGTCGACGGTGGTCCGCCTAAAACTCCTCGGCTGCGAGAGGCAATTATCGGATATTCCCCACGACGACTCACTCGGGCCGACTTGGGTGGTAATCGGTGTCGTATTCGCCCGGTTGACCGTCAAGTCGGTCCGGATTGATTCGGCCCGAAAGCAGCATGAAGTCCGTGATCGTGAGGGCGGCCATTGCCTCGACGACCGGGACCGCCCGGGGCGGTAGGACTGGATCGTGGCGACCGGTCACCTGCACGGTCTTCTCCTCGCCGCTCTCCCAGTCGACGGTGGTCTGCTTGCTCGGGATCGAGGTCGGGGCGTGGAGAGTCACTTCCCCGTAAATCGGCTCTCCGGTTGTGATACCTCCCTCGACGCCCCCGTGGTCGTTTTCGATGGGCGTCGGGTCGTCGTTCTCGTCGAATTCCCACTCGTCGTTCCGGTCGAGCCCGGAAACCGTGGCTGCGTCGC
>JAGXLJ010000018.1 GCA_018334775.1 Halodesulfurarchaeum sp. | reverse complement strand
CTGCCCATCGGGAAGGCCTTCTCGGTGATGGACCAGATCATCGCCGAGACGGTCAAGGGCATCTCCGAGACCATCACCCAGCCGTCGCTGATCAACCTGGACTACGCGGACATGACCGCGATCATGAACCAGGGCGGCGTGGCTGTGATGCTTGTCGGTGAAACCCAGGACAAGAACAAGACCCAGGAAGTGGTGAAAGACGCGATGAACCACCCGCTTCTGGACGTCGATTACCGTGGTGCCTCGGGCGGACTCGTTCACATCACGGGTGGCCCGGACCTCACGCTCAAAGAGGCCGAGGGCATCGCGGACAACATCACCGAACGTCTGGACGCCTCTGCAAACGTCATCTGGGGCGCACGGATCCAGGAGAATTACAAAGGCAAAGTGCGGGTGATGGCCATCATGACCGGCGTGCAGAGCGCACAGGTCCTCGGGCCGTCAACGCAGGAGCAAGCGGACCGCTCCAGGGCCCAAATCGAGAATCCCGGCTCAACCGCCGACTCAGGTTCCGACTCCTTCGGTGCCACCTCCGACGGTGGCCAGGACGCGTTAGAACAGGAGAACGGCCTCGACGTCATCCGGTGACTGACGTGGATTCACGGGCACCACTCCGCTGACACTTCTTATCCGAGTTCGGCTCTGAGTTCGCAAGCCCGACACTGATCCCGACCAGTCGGTGCGCCACAGTTCTCACAGACACCCGACGGTCCAGAGGCCCCCGAACGGCGGTTTTCGGCCGCAAACCGGGCTGTCTCTTCGTACCCCGCCATAATCGAATGTCGCGTGCCGGGATGATGTTCTTCGAGCTCAAGTAAAACGTCACGCACCGTCCCGCGAAACGACTCGCTCGCGTAGGGACATTCCGCGATGTGGGCCGGAATACCGCTGACGCGGGCGTATAACGCGACCTCCGATTCGGGGACATCTCGAAGCGGCTTCGCCCGTGGAACGAACACGCCATCGGTTGCACGGTCCGAGAGCGGGGCGAGACTGGCATCGTAATGCTGAGCCATCTGCGAGAGGTCCCCCTCCAAGGTGTTCATCAGTGCCGTTTCTGCTTCGTCGTCAAGGTTGTGACCGGTGAGTAATACGTCAGCATCGTACTGCCGAGCCACGTTTGCGAGCACGTCCCTGCGAAGCACTCCACAATACGCGCAGGGTGCCATATCCCAGGGATCGTCCTTGGCGATCTGATCCATCTCCAGACCGAATTCGGACTCGTAGCCCGTCTCAATGTACTCGACAGGCCGATCAGCGACCAGTTCCTCGGCCGCCGAGAGACTGTCGTCTCGGTAGCCCTCGATTCCCTCGTGGACCGACAACGCAACGAGTTCGACCCGGGGGTCCGGGCCGAACGTGTCTGCCAAAATATGAGTGAGGACCGCGCTGTCTTTGCCACCAGAAAGCCCGATCAGCCAGGTGACCGGGTCTTCGGGCGTCGCTGCTGCCGGAAGCAAATCATCGGTTCGAACCCGGCGTCTGACGCGGCGCTCAACTGACTGCTGTAGATGCCGATCGCACAAGTGAGCCCCTGAATAGGCGGCAAAGAGCACGGCGTCCCGGCCACACCGATCACACTCCATCGGGTGTGGATTACCGACTCGGGGCTTTCACCGTTTCGGCCCGGGTTCAGTTTGCGCCGAAATCGTCCTCGAAGACGAACGTCCCGTCCCGTTGAACGACCTCGCCGTCAACTTCAATCACCGAGTCCTCGCTCATATCGACGATCATGTCCATATGAATCGCTGATTCGTTCCGCTCCCCATCTTCGCCCACCGTATCCTCGTAGGCCCGTCCAAGTGCGAGGTGGACGGTGTCACCCATTTTTTCGTCGAAAAGCATGTTATACGTGAACTGATCGATCGAGCGATTCATCCCGATTCCAAGTTCACCAATTCGACGAGCCCCGTCGTCGGTATTGAGGACCGCAGAGAGAACCGACTCGTTTTTCTCGGCACCGTGTTCGACGACGCGGCCATCCTCGAACTCGATGTAAACGTCCGTTACTTCCCGCCCCTGGGCCATTAGCGGCATGTCGAAAAGAACGGTACCTTCAACCGAATCCGGGACGGGCGCTGTAAACACCTCGCCGCCCGGGAGGTTGTGTTCGGCGTCGTCGTTCTCGGTTAGCATCCCCTCCACACTCATTTGGAGATCGGTCTCGTCGCCGCTGCGGATGTGAACCTCGGAGCCGTCTTCGAGGATCTCGACCATTTGGGCCTGATGCTCCCGTTGGGCCGCCCAATCCTTGTTGATGGCTTCGTATACGAAGTCAGCGTACCCAGATGTACTCATCTCGGCGTCCTGTGCGTTCCCGGGCGCGGGATGCTGAGTGAGGACCCACCGTTTCTCCATCATTTTTTCGGAAATCGGCTGTCGAACCTTCTGGAATGCCGTATTGACCTCCGGGTCGACATCGCCCTGTTCGTTTGTATTCAGATCCGCCCGCACCCGAATCGCCGCATCAGCCTCCGAAATAGCTGCAAACATGTGATCCGGCAATTCGAATGCATCGGGATCTGCGGCTTTGAGGAACGCGCGGCTCGCCCGCGAACTGCCCCCCATTTGCATCGGGTTGGCATCGCGTTTACCGAGTTCCTCGTAGAGTGCAATGACGAGGTCTTCGGCAACTGCGGGTGCGGTCACCAGGACGTTATCGCCGGGTTTGATGTCCGCCGAATGCTCCACAAGTATCCGTGCGTGTTCCCGAATGCGGGGATCCATGCACCTGGGTTCGAGCCCCCGCCTCTTAAAAAGTCACGCTCCGGCTAAACGGCCAGTCGCGATGTAAAACGGTACGGTTTCACGCCGACGATATGAGTCCGTTTTCACCTGTTTTACGACCGACCGTCCCATCGCCTGCCAGTCGTCGCGAAGGGTGTCAAAGTCGGCGGCAGACAACCCGCCAGCAAGCATGGTCTCTCGATGGTCGTCGATGCGGGTGGCCCGGACCTTGCGTCGAGCGGATTCGATCGCGTTTGCGGTGTACGGCGGTTCGATGCGGCGCTCGTGAACCATTCGCGAGACGGTAATGTCCCTGAAACCCTGCTCCGTGAATAACTGCTTGAGGTCTGTCCCGATTCGAGAATTCGTTTCCAGGCCACGCCTGTACGCCCTGCGGGCCCTGCGTGCTACCGCTGATTCGCGCTCCACAGTCGATTCGACGGTAACTGCACCATTATCCGGTTCGACGGCGCCGACGCGATCGGCCGATACGCGCGCAAATTCCGCCACGACGGCCGTCGGGTCGGCAACGTTCACGAGCAACGCCTGGCAGGTCACAAGGTCGACAGTGCCACTTAAAAATGGCAGGCGTGTCGCGGCACCTTGGACCGCGTTTGGGACAGATCCGGTCCGCAACAGCCGTTTATCCGCGTCAAGGGCGAGAACATCCGCCCCCGACTCTTCGCGAAGCACGGTGGTGAACTCACCAGTCCCCGCCCCCACATCCAGAATACGAGCAGGTGACCCGGCAAAGTGCGGGCTGAGGATTTCACGGTCGTCCCAAAGCCCTCGTCGGGTGTCGCGTAAATACTCCGGCGTAAAGCGACGCACAGCTTCGTTGGGGCTGGTGGCCGGTTAAGCCTCCCGGAGTTCTTTGGCCCGCTGGATGTTCCATTCGAAACCACGGTCGTCTTCCCTTGGCGTTTCGAGAACGAATGGCCGATCTCTCAAGGCGTCATGGGAGAGTACCGCTCCGATACCATCGGCCCCGATCAGTCCCTCGCCTAGGTGGGCGTGTTCGTCCTTGTTGGTGCCAACATCGTGTTTCGAATCGTTAAGATGCATGCAAGCCAGATTGTCGAGGCCGATCACGTTGTCGAATTCGGCTACCGTTTTATCGACTGCCTCCGGCGTCGACAGGTCGTATCCAGCCGCGAAGGCGTGGGCGGTATCGAGACATACCTCGAGGTCCTGATCAGATTGGTCGAGCACGGAGGCGAGGTGTTCGAACTGGCCCCCGAGTTTCGTCCCGCTCCCAGCATCCGATTCCACGAGGACAGTCACGTCCTCGGGAATATCAAGTTCGTCGAGCGTGCCGGCAGCGTTTTCGATGCCACCCTCGACGCCAGCCCCGGTGTGGGCCCCCAGATGAACATTGACGTAGGGAATCCCGAGTGTCTCGGCTGCGTCGACCTCCTCCTGCATCGATTCGACCGATTTGGCCCGGAGGTCGTCTTTCGGCGTCGCCAGATTCACGAGATAGGAGGCGTGAATCACCCATGGGCCGTCGAGTTTCGCCTCGGTTTGCTCGAGGAACGAAGCTGCTTCCTCCGGATCGATATTCGGCGATTGCCAGACCTGCGGGGAATGGGTGAAGATCTGTCCGCACGTCCCGCCGACGTCGAGCTCCCTACCGACCGCCTTGTGAACGCCGCTTGCTATCGAAACGTGGGCACCGATTCGCATACTTCGTGTATTTTACTCGGGAATAAGTCCCTTTCCCGTCCGCGGCAAGGGCTTCTGTTTTACGACAAGGGACAGAAGTACGAGTACCGCTTGGTCGTAAATTTCTGTATAGCAATATATGGTTTATTACCGGGTGATATTACCGATAAGTCAGGTCCCTGCGCTTATAACCGGACAGAATCTACGTCCCGCATGGTCGAAACAGTCGCCGACGTGATGGCCGACCTCGAACCCGAGGATTTCCATCTTCTCTCGGGCGTCGAGCAAGGAATGCGGTTCTCCGAGTGGGTCAATCGGGAGAAATTGCCCGAATTTACCGGCCTAACGTCCGAAAACGTCGATTTTCACCTGAATCGAATGCTGGATCTGGAGTTCGTCGAGCGAAAAACGATCCAGTACGAGGGGATCAAACTCACCCAACGGGGGTACGACGCACTGGCTTTGCATACATTCGCCGAGCGGGACACGATCGAAGGGTTCGGGGCTCCATTGGGCGTCGGTAAGGAATCAGACGTGCACGAAGTCCAATCCTACAAGCCACTCGCACTGAAGTTTCACCGAGAAGGGTTCTCGAACTTTCGGGAAGTCCACCGTGGGCGGGAGTACACTGCCGATCGAGAGCACGTTTCCTGGCTGTATACGGCACGAAAAGCCGCCGAACGGGAGTACGAAGCGCTCAAAGGGCTCTATCCGGAAGTTTCAGTACCCCAACCGATTGACCAGAACCGACACGCGATTATCATGGAGAAAGTCCCGGGTGTAGAACTGGCAAAGGCCACACTACCCGACGAACAGGTCACCGGGGTGCTGGAACTGGTCCTACAGGAGATGCAATCGGCCGCGGATGGGGGGTACATACACGCGGACATCAGCGAATACAACGTTTTCGTGGCCGAAAGCGGGATTACGCTTTTTGACTGGCCTCAGGCAGTCCCGACCGACCACGAAAATAGCACGGAGCTCCTCAAACGGGATATCGAAAACATCACGAGTTATTTCGAGCGGAAATACCCCGGCGAGGTCGACTCAGTCGATGTCCAGGCCGTGTTTGGGGCAATCAAAGAGCGGAATTTTTCGACACTCCCCGCCGAATAACCGGTTTCTAGGTGGAAGCCTGGGCAAAAATAAACCATATAACGCTATAGCAAAACGGGGTGTGCAAAAATCGAGTGCTGATACAATTTCGTTCGGCGAACCGTTACAACTCCAAAATCTCGAAGCGTTTCTCTCGACAGCGATGGCACTCCCGCAAGCCGCGCTCCTCGGCAAGGGATCGGTCTAACTCCTGATATGCGCCGGGAAGAACCGGACACTTCACAGAGGTATGATAGACCTGCAGATCTGTTCCCGTGGCCTGAGAAATATAGACGCGGTTTGCGGGCACAACCAATTTCGTCCCGGCTTCGAATTAAGTCATTCCACTAGAGCCCGAAGAGTGCGAACACGATCAACAACCCAATGATCAAAACGAGCACCCCGAAGATCCGAAGGGCGAACCGTGATGGGCGGGATCGAGACGCTGGGTCCTCAACAGAGAGTACACCGAGTCTGTCCGCAGGCTTTGAGTGACCCATGAGTCTCGCGTACGCGACTCGAACACCGTAAGTCAGCGATCCGATCGCTCGAGCAAGGACGAAAGTGACAAATTGCCCAAGTTCCCACAGCGTTTCGACAGCCGGATCGTCCGGCGTCGGATCTGAATCCGATTCGTCCCGGGTTGCGGGATCGGTACTGCCGATCCTCTCTGGGGTAGAATCGGCCTGGTTTGGATTTGACGCTGTCTGTGGCTCCGTAATCGCGGTCTTCGTGTCCTCCTCGGTTGCCGATTCGTCCAGAACCGGAGGTGGATCCGCTTCGATTGGGTCGACTGAGTCTGAGCCTGACGCCGCCGCTTCAGGCTCGGCGATCTCTGTGTCAAGCGCGGGATCCTCGGACCCCTCTTCAACCACAGGTGCCGTGGCCTCTTCCTGTGATTCAAGAGCAGCGCCCCCGGTCGATCCGTCCGCCTCCCCAGTTGCTGTTAAATCGCGTCGTTCGGAGGTCGAGAGAGAGGGCGTATTTCCAGCGTCGGCGGTTTTTTTGGCCCGAAACCGAACTTCACGCACCGTTTCCTCCCAATCGGCCAGGAGATATGCAGACCCAGTCGCGAGATCCTTGACGTCTTCCGCGTACTCCTTGCCCAGGATCGTTTTCACCACCCGCGTGTCGTTCTCCCACGTCAACCGATGAAACACGAGCCAGTCACATTGGGTGATAAAGTTCTTGTCGACCGATGCCGGTCGCTGGGACATCCCCAACAAGCCAAGGCCCCGTTTGCGGCCCCGTTTGGCGATCCGAATAAGCATCTCCCCCAAATCACCCAGTCCACCTTGCTGAGGGAGAAATTCATGGACCTCCTCGACAAGGACCAGAAACGGCTTGTTCTCGTGTTTCTCCCGAGAAAACAGGAGTTGCAGCGTATCGGTGATGACTCGTTCGGCCCGTTCGATCTCCAGTACTTCCGATATATCGATGATCACTGGCCGGTGCTGGTCGAGACAGAAATCCACGATTTGGCCAGGGTCGACCTCGAACAGGGGGTGGTCGTATCCGTCACCATCTCCAATATGGACGACCTCGTAGCGCTCAGTTAGCGTGGCGTATTCGCCTTCGATATCCACGATGAGCATCGGGAACCCCATTTCCAGCAACTCCTCGACCACGACACTTGCAGTGTTACTCTTCCCGGAGCCACTTTTCCCGAAGATGGCCCCCCGACCTGTGAGCACCTCGATCACAGGAAGGGAGAGCCCATCGTCGGAGACGACAATGCGTTCCGTTTCGCCAGCCATTCGCTCGGGAATTTGGCGTCCGGCGGTAAATACCTGCCGCGGTCGATCGCCGATCCTGCGGGCGAAAACCCGCCCAGTGGCAAATCCCATACCGTGTCAGTAGACTTTTGCCACGCCCCCGTGTCCCTCCGGGCATGGAATCGGGGCCAGACTGGCTGAACGATCACACCCTCCTCCGGGTCATCGGACCGGTTCTCGGTTCGACCGTGGTGCTTACAGCGGCATTTCTCGGTGCACTCGCCTTACTCGTAGGAGAGGTGGAGGGATTTACCAACCGGTTTCCCTACTACGTCGTGGTGATGGCACTCGGATTTGTCAGTGCGCTGTTCGTGCTCGAGCGGCCGCGAATCGAAGGGAGCCAGGTGCTGATGGCGACTATCGGCGTCACGGTGACCGTTTTCGTCGTGGTAACCCTCGCCGGAGAAGGAATCGCGTATGCACTCGCCTATCCCAGTGCAGTCTTCCAACCGGACTTTATCTTGTATCTTCTAGCAGCGGGCCTCATCGGAAGCGGCCTGGCCTACTGGACGATCTCACATTGGCGCGAATTTACCCGCTAGTCAGTCTCGTTTTCTGTAAGGTCGGTTGATGGACGTTCGATCCGGTCAAAGGCCTCACGAAGGCCACGAAAGCGCCGATCAACGTCATCAGCCCGTTTCGAGGCGTTGTCGATGTGTCGTTCCAGCGTCGACCACTCGTCTTCGACCGCCTCGAACTGCGCCCCGAGTTCAGTCAAATGGTCAAGCACGGCTTCGGCTTCTTCTGAGAGTTTTCTGGCCTGCGCGCCGGTTTTGAGAAGTTCGAGTTTGTGCCCGAGGGTGAGTGGAGAAACGACCTGGACACCGCGTTTCGTGTACTCACGCAGAAGATCGTACTCCTCCGTAATCAAATGGTAGTAGACGCTCTCCGAAGGGATGTAGGCAAAGGCAAAGTCGGTCGTTCCCTTCTCGGGGCTGACGTAATCCCGTTCGATTTTGGCCAATTGCTCCTCCACGGCAGTGCGGAACGCCTCCTTGTGTTCGGCCCGAACATCCGGGTTCTCGGCGTCCAGATACTGTTCGTAGCGATCCAGTGGAAACTTGGAGTCGATGGCAACGATGCCATCGGGCGTTTCGATATGCGCGTCGGGCGTCTTTGGGCCGACGACCTGTTCCCTGATTCCGTACATGCCGGGATGGAGGTGATCCGAGAGCATGACTTCGAGTTGCACCTCCCCAAACTCACCACGTTCACGAGGGGCTCGCAGGAGCCGATCGAAATCACCATGGAGTGACTCTATTTCACCCGCTCGGTCCTCGATCCGGGACACGGTTTCACTGAACTGCATCGAGGACAGGGTCTGTGATAGGGCTGCGGTCAGCTGGTCGGTCTCGACACCATTTTCAGCCGTGCTCACGGCCCGCCGAACCTGCACGAGCAAGAAAATAACGACGAGAAGTGCGAGGAAAACACCACCGAGGAGCAACTCGTTCGTGGCCATACCTCGATGTCGGGGAGCCAGCCCATGAATGTTCGTCCCGGCTACATCGAGTCCGTTTCGAAGGCTTAAGAGTCGGCACCGTCAAGCAGAACCCAATGGAGTACGGCGCCCTCGTCGATCTCTACGAGGATCTCGAAACCACCGATGCCGACACGGCCCTGATCGAGCAGCTCGCAACGGCGCTATCCGAGGCTGACCCGGAAACGGTGCCACTCCTGGTGACGCTGTTGCAAGGCCGACCGTTCGTGGCCTGGGAGGACTGTGATCTCGGCGTCTCCTCGAGTTTGACCCGAACAGCCATCGCAAAGGCAACTGGCCAGTCAGAAGACCAGATCGAAGACTGGTGGCGCGAAACCGGCGATCTTGGAAGTGCGGCGGCCAAAGCCGTCGAAAACGAGCGCCAACAGACGCTGTTCGGTCAGTCGCTGACGGTCGAACAGGTCCAGGAAACGCTTGAACAGATCGCTGCGTACGAGGGGACTGGCAGCCAGGGACGGAAAGTCGATGCAATCGCTGGATTGCTCTCTGACGCGGACCCGGCCACAGCCAAATACCTCGTCCGAACCGTGCTCGGCCATCTTCGAATCGGTGTCGGTGAAGGGGTCATAAGGGACGCCATCGCCGAGGCGTTTCTTTCGGGAACTGAAGCTGATGTCGGGGTTGTCGAACGGGCATATCAGGTCACAAACGATTATCGTGTCGTCGTGCAAACCGCTCGAACCGAAGGGCGAGACGGACTTGCAGAACTGGAAGTTGCGATCGGTCGGCCGATCGACGTGATGCTTGCGGAGAAAGCCGAGTCGATCGAGACGGGTATCGAACGGGTCGCGGCCGAGCCTGAAGCCGTGCTGGCGGAGTTCAAATACGATGGGGTTCGAGCGCAGATTCACGTCGATGGCGGGGAGGTCCAGATGTTTACCCGACGGTTGACGGACGTCACAACTCAGTTCCCGGACATCGTCGAGGCAGTCTCCGAGAACGTGAATGCAGAGCGAGCCATTCTCGAAGGGGAAATCGTCGGGTACAATCCCGAAACGGGCGAAATGGTCCCGTTCCAGGTACTCTCGAAGCGCATCAAACGCAAGAATAACATCGAAGCGGCGATCGAAACGATTCCAGTGACACTCTATCTCTTCGATGCGATGTACGTCGAAGAGTCCCTCCTTGAATCCCGGTTGGAAGATCGCCTCGCCGTGCTTGAATCGGTGCTCACGGAGCAGCCACCTGCCATCGAACGAGCCGAAAACAGGCGGAC
>JAGXLJ010000017.1 GCA_018334775.1 Halodesulfurarchaeum sp. | reverse complement strand
AGGACCGCAGCAGGGGGTTTGATCGGCGTGCCAGTTGCGCGGATTTCGTTCGCAATCGCGGCGTGGGTTTTTGCCGCTTCGCTGGCCTCACCTTCGACCATCGAGGAGAGGACAAGCGGTTCGTAACCCGCGTCTTCAATAACCGCTGCCGCCGCTTCAATGGCCGTCATTCCGTCAGCGATAACATGGGTCCCCACCTGCTCGAAAACCGGATCTCCGGGCTTGGGGGTGTCTTCAAGGATTCCGTCCACACCGGCCTGAATCCGTTCCCTGACTGGTTCGGGAACGGTCAAGTCAAACCGGTCGATGACCGCCTGGGCGTCCTCGAAAGTCGTCGGATCGGGAACCAGGGGGCCACTCGCGATCACGTCCAGGTGGTTGCCGACGACGTCGCTGAGGACCAGCGAGACTGTCGTCGCAGGCGCCGCCTTGGCAGCAAGTTGGCCACCTTTGAGTTCGGAGAGGTGCTTTCGCACGGCGTTGATCTCCCGTATTGGAGCCCCGCTGTGGAGGAGTTCGTCGGTCGTTTCGATCAAGGCTCTGAGATCGATCCCATCAGCGGGGGCCGGCATGAGCGCACTGCCACCACCAGTGATCACCCCGAGGATAAGGGTGTCTTCGTCCGCGGCCGTGGCCCGGTCAAGCAATTGGCGCGTCGAATCGACGCCACGCTCGCTCGGAACGGGGTGATCACCCGGCAAGACTGTCACCCGCTCGGTCTCGACAGGGTCATCGGTCACGATAATCCCCCCGTCAATCCGATCCCCGAGTTCAGCTTCTAAAGCCCCCGCGACCTGTGAAGCCGCATTCCCACCGCCCAAAACGATGAGCTCTCTGTAAGTACTCAGGTCGTACTGGTCAGTGCCGATCGTGAGGTCGTTCCCAGTTACCGTAACGGTCGACTCGATGACCTGCGACGGGTTGCTGGCCTCGATGCCAGCGAGAAGGCTCTCCAGCACTGTTTCGTGGGCCTCGCTCCGGGCGAGCGTGTCTCGGTTTTCGACCCGCGTCATCCGGCAAGCCCCCTGATGAGCGAGAACACCGCGTCGCGGAAGCTGTCCGGCAGAAATCGGGCCAATGTGAGATACTCCGAGCCAGTCCCCACAGTATACCGAGTCTGTGGGTCGGTCGAAACCCCGGCCTCAAGAATCACCGATGCGACCTGCCAGGCCGGAATCGAACTCATGCTCCCGACGGTTTCCCAGTCTTCGAGTGTCCGATAAATGTCCCCGTAAGCCTCGGTTCGGTCAAGGTCAGACAGGGAGGACTGGGCTGTGTCGTCGAACTGTGTCTCGACCGGTCCCGGTTCGACCAGGACCACATCGACATCGAAGGCGGAAGCTTCGACTCGCAATGCATCGCTCATCGATTCGAGCGCCGCTTTCGAACTCGAATAGACGCCCATGCCCGGGGCGGAGAGTCGCCCGGAGACACTCGAGACGTTGACAATCGTCCCCCGTTCGGCTTCTCGCATGTGCGGAAGTGCCGCTCGGATGAGTCGATGGGGGCCCAACACGTTGACGTCGAATTGGTCCTCGACGAGTCGAGTCGGGACGTCCTCTGTGGGCCCGAACTGTGCGTACCCAGCATTGTTCACCAGACAATCGAGCCCTCCATTCTCCTCGATTACTTCCGCAACCACGGACTGACACTGGGCGGGTTTGGTTACGTCGAGTGTGCGTGTCAGCGCACCCCGGTCCCCGAGGTCCCGGATGGCCGACTCGTCTCGAGCGGTCGCGACCACCGTCCACCCCTCATCAAGAAAGGCTTCGGCCGTCGCCCGACCGATGCCCGAGGAGCAGCCGGTAATGAGTACGGTCCGTTCCATACGTTATCCTCACCCGGTTCCCAGTTAACGCTTGCACTCCGCAGCCGCACGATCTGCGAGCCGAACTGGTGCCGGGAGCTTGTACCCAGTCCCCAGAGCCCCAACAAGCCTAATAGTCGTCTTTGGAGCGACCTGATGACCAGGGCTCACGAACACCGGGTTCACGTGTCGAACAGTTGGGTTCGGAAACTGCCGAGTTTGCAGGGCGTATCCGAGAAGCGTTCCCGCCTCAGCGTCCACTTCCTCATCGGCCCGAATCGCCACCTGTGTCCCCTCTGAGAGTGGCTCCTCGAGTGATTCGGCCGGTGTGCCACAGAGGAGGTTTTTCGTGACGCCGATCGCGGGCACGTCGTAAAGAACACCGATATGTGTCGCGATACCCGCTTGCCGGTAGTGAATCCGACCACTCCCGTCGAACACAAGCAAGTCGGGATCGACGGTGAGCTGGGCCAGTGCATCGATTATCGGTTCGCCCTCACGGAACGCGAGGAGCCCAGGGATGTATGGAATCGAGAGGGGTGTCCGCCCGCATACCACCTCGAGGATCTCTCCGTTCTGGATGGCGGCGGCTGCACTCACAGCGGTGTCGTCTTCGAACGCCTGGTCGATCCCGACGACGATCGGGTCGTCTGCAGTAACCGATGTGTGATTGTCAAGGTCCGGCGTTTCAGTGAGAGTCACTGAGTCCGGTGACGGACATCCCTTGTCAGTAAAAATAGCCTCGCTGGACAGGCGACGCTGTTGGGCTTTCATCTCGGACCGTGACGCGTCCGGATCGGGAACGAATTCCGGGTTGACAGGAGTCATGGCACCGTCAGCGTCGCCGTCCGCCCCGACCGCGGCCCCCGATTTGTAGTTGTTTGGGCGCTCCCTTTCCCCGTTGCTTGAGGTACGAGCCATAGAGCAGGCCGATCCCCAGCCCAGCGAGGTGGGCGAGTTGGGCGACCCCGCCTGCACCAATGCCCCCGGCCGTACTCACCAGGACCGAGTAGCCCGCAAAGAGCGCCGTGGCGACCCAGAGCGGCATTGGGAGAATGAAATAGATGTAGATGCGGAGGTTGGGATTGAGCACGGTGAGCACGCCCATGAGGGCCATGATCGCCCCACTGGCCCCCAACACGGACGTGGTTCCACCCACGGCGACCGTCGCCAGCACCTGAGCCAGACCGGCGACGATCCCACTACCCACAAACAAGATTGCGAAGTTCTTCGACCCGACCTTCCGCTCGACAATAGGGCCGAAGAAGTACAGCACGATACTGTTGAACAGAATGTGCATGAATCCAGTCGGGGAGTGGGCGAAAATCGAGGTAACCCACGTCCAGACGTAGGCCAGGTTGTCCGAACTCAGTGTGAAAATCGCCCTGAAGAGTTCGGTCCCCCCAAGCCAGAAGGCAACGAACTCCAGCGGGAAGACGATCCAAATGATCGCGAGAAAGACGTAGGTCATGTTCCGGCGGAAGTAGCCCCCGATTCCGCCAGGCCCGGTCGAAATCCCGAGTCGAGAGAGGAGATTGCGACCACGTGAGGCCGAGCGCTCGGTCGTACTCGACCCGGAGACACTCGCGTCGAACCCCGAATCGAAGACCCCGCCCGGGTCGTCCCACTCACCGAGTCCCGGGCAGTCGTGGTTTTCGGGAAGGCGATGCTCGGAACAGAACGTGCCGCCACAGTGGCGACACTGGTATGGCATGCCTTCTTCCTGCCCACAGTAATCACATCGCACCATGAGCCCCGATATGACAGTCCTCGGGATAAAACTCCCGAACCGGGCCGCCCGGGTGGGTTTTTGGAACTGGAGCGCTTATTACGTCCCGTGCAACAGTCCGAGCGGGACCGACTGCTCGAACGTATCGAGCGGGACGGCGCCACCGTCGGAGCGTCCATCCCAGAGACCCTCTCAGTCGAGGGAGAAACGGTCGACCTCGCATCGTTCGTTAACCAGGCAGGCGGGGGACACCACCAGGAGAAGCGAGTTCAGAAAGTCATTCGCGGACTAAGAACGGAGCGGCAGCGACGGCGAAAGAGGATCAAAACGGGAGACATTTCTCTGGACGAAGCCGAGCAGCTAGCCGATTCGATTCTCGGTATCGATCGAGCGCTTACTGTACTGGAATCCGACGACGAGACCGATATCGAGGCCGAATCAAACCGAAATCGACAAGCCGATCGGAAGCGGTGGCTCTCGTTCGTCGAGCAGGTCACCGGCGACGATGGGAGCTCGGTCAGAGAGGGACAGGAATGACATCAAATGAAAAGATCGCGGCGCGACTCGATGAACTGGCCGACCTGCTGGAGGCCCAGGATGTCGAGTATAAGCCACGAGCCTATCGAACGGCGGCCGACAATGTGCGTTCGACCCCGGACTCAGTCAGCGATCTCGTCGCCAACGGACTCGACGCGGTTCGCGAGATCGAAGGGGTCGGGGAAGCGATCGGTGAGAAGATCGTCGAATACGTCGAAACCGGGGCTATCGAAGAGTTGAACACACAGCGGGAGTCGCTTCCGGTTGAGATGGAGGCGGTCACCCGAGTCGAGGGCGTGGGGCCGAAAACCGCGGGCAAACTCTACGAGGCACTGGGCATCCAGACACTCGATGATCTCGAAGATGCGGCCGAGGCCGGCGACATCCAGGAGGTCTCGGGCTTCGGGGCGAAAACCGAACAGAACATTCTCGGAAACATCGAGTTCGCTCGTCACGCAGGACAACGCTCCTTGCTCGGAAATGCCCGGGCGGTCGGAGAGGAAGTCACGGGCTACCTCGCCAACCACGCCGGAGTCGAGGCGGTCAAATTAGCCGGGTCGCTCCGGCGATGGCGGCCAACGATCGGCGACGTCGACGTGCTTGTGGCGACAGAAGAGCCCATATCGGTCACGGAAACAGTTACCGAGTGGGACGAAGTCACGTCCGTTATCGAGTCAGGGTCGACCAAAACCAGCCTCCGGGTGTCAGATATGCAAGTCGATATCCGGTTTGTCGATCCGGCGGAGTTCGGCGCGGCCCTGGTCTATTTCACTGGCAGTCGCGATCACAACATCGCGCTCCGAAATCGGGCGATCGACTCGAACCAGAAGGTGAACGAATACGGGGTGTTCGAGGTCACGGACGCCGAGCGGGCGGACCCGGACACTCGGGCTGGAACCAGGATCGCCGGGAAAACCGAATCGAGTGTCTACGAAGCGCTCGATCTGCCGTGGATCCCGCCGGAACTTCGGGAGAACCGAGGGGAAATCCCCGCGGCTGCGGCAGGCGACCTTCCCGATTTAGTCACAGAAGCGGACCTCCAGGGCGATCTGCACACCCATACCAACTGGTCGGACGGCGACTTTTCCATCGAGGAGATGGTCGAGGGCGCGGTCGAGTACGGTCACGAGTATCTGGTTATCTCCGATCACGCCGAAGGCCCGGGCGTCTTCGGCGATAGTGGCCTTTCTGAGGATGACATTCATGAGCAGATCGAAGCCGTCCAGGAGGTTGCAGCGGACACCACAATAACCGTCCTGACCGGCATCGAGGCCAACATCAGTCCGGACGGAACAGTGGGCGAAACCGATCCGAACGTTCTAGCTGACCTTGACGTTGTGATCGCGTCACCACATGCGGACATTGGCGACGGGGAGGATCGCACTGAGCGACTGGTGACGGCCATCGAACACCCAGAAGTCGACATTTTGGGTCATCCAAGCGGCAGGCTCCTGAATCAGCGCCCAGCGATGGAGTTTGATCCCTCGAAGATCGGCCAAGCGGCCGCCGAAAATGGGGTCGCTCTGGAAATCAACGCCAATCCCAATCGGCTCGACCTTTGGGGAAGCGCTTTGGCCGCCGCAATCGAGGAGGAAGCGACCATCGCTATCAATACTGACGCCCATGATCCGAGAGAGTTCGCCTACCAGCGGTTCGGGGTCCATACCGCAAGACGTGGTTGGGCGACGGCCGCTGACATCCTGAACACGCGAACCCTCAATGGGCTTCGGCAATTTCTCGAGTAATGTACACACCGACGGAGACCAAGCTCTGTCTCGACGTGATGCTTGGCGGCATCGTCTCACCGCTGCGAATGATCGGGTATGACACCGCATACGCCCTCGACCGTGACATCGAGGCCGATGATGCGATCATCGAATTGGCCGACCGCGAAAACCGGCTCTTGCTCACCCGAGATGGGGAAGTTGCCACACGAGCCGAACCGAGCCGCCTACTGACCGAAACCGACCCCCAAGAACAGCTTCGGGAACTGAGCGACGGTGGATTCGAACTCGCACTAACCGATCCGAGCCGGTGTTCTCACTGCAACGGAGGCCTCCGCAGAATTATCGACGGTCCAGGTCCGAAGAAGGGCCCGGACCCCGAAGCTGAACCCGTCTGGCAATGTCGTGACTGTGGGCAGTTTTACTGGATAGGCAGTCACTGGACGCATCTGGACGAGCGACTCGAAGAACTCTGAGCCTACGCGTTGCGTTGCCACCACTTGCAAGCTTCCATATCGTCCATCGGCTCGTCGTAGAGTCCGCAATAGGGGTCCATCCGTTGCTCCGGGGTCTCGTATTCGAAGTGGTTGCAGTTCCCACAGTATTTGTCCGGCCCTATCTCCCGTTCCTCTAACACTTCGGCGTCCCCGGCAGTCTGGGTCGGGCTAGTTGCTGTGGATGGTTCGGGCTCAACGATTTCGGCATCGGCCGATTCACCGCCATCTGATAGGGACCCTTGCTGGTGCGGTTGTGGCCCCAGATCCGTCGTGTCCTGTTCGTCGCCGAACGTTCCTATCCCACCGAGACCGCTGCTAATTGCCTTTCCGGCGTTCTGGAATTCCGTCTGGACGGCTTCAACGGCCCGAATCGTTGGGCCTTCGGAGCCCACTTGCAACGAGACGGTCCCACCCGGGTCGTTCCGGGTCTTGAACGTCGCGACCGCCGTGAAAAGCGACCAGAAGGTGATCAGCACGCCGGTGAAGTAGACCAACAAGAGGAGGAGGACCAAATTAGTCGGCACGCCGGCACTGGCAAACCAGTTCTCCGGGTAGGCGGCCTGGAAAAGCCAGACGCCGAGCAGGGCGAAGCCGGCCCCGACCACTGCTGCGACCCGGTGAATGGTCCTCCCGGGGAGCACAATTGTGATTCCAACAAAGACAGCCGGGACGCCAATCCCTGCGAGAATGCCGGCTATTTCCCGGCTTTGGAAGACGCTGAATCCGTTCCCAACGAGGAGACCGGTCCCACCAAAGAGAATTCCCAACACGACAAGCACGGATCCCAGAGCGAAAAGCGCAGTCCCAAGGAGCACCTGCTTGCGGCTTGCGACACCGACCCGGCGCTCGTAGGTATCCCCGAGACTAGGCATACTATGCACTACAGTATGGAGGATTATAACAGTATGTCAGACATGCTCCGGGTCAGCGCCCACGCATCGAAAGCTTGAATCAATGGCCGAGAAAATTCTTGGGCATGGCCGAGGACACCGATGAGGAGAGCGGCGTCGAACTGGGAATCGGGCCAGCAGTCGAGGGCGCGCCCATCTCCCGGGTCGCCGAACGACTCACGTGGGCGATCCAGAAAAGCGAAATTGATCGCAAAGAAGGCGAAACCAAAATCCGAACGCCCGACGGCCCGCGGGCACTCTCGGACATCCTCGCTGAAATCGACGAAACGTACTTCCCGACCCGCCAGTCGTTCCGTGAGGCGGTCGAGGCCGTGATCGGCTCTGGTCCGGTCCCAACTGGCGAAGAGTCGGCTTAAGTCGGCGTTTCTTCGAGGAGTAGCCTTATGCTGGCGCTTCTCCGAGAAGTTTGATGGTAACGTAGACCAACAACACGAGCGTCGAGTTGTACGCTCCGTGGATCACTATCGGAACCGCCAGGTTTTCCGTTCGTTCGTAGACGTAGCCAAAGACCAGACTCGGGAAAAAGAGGATCACAATCGCCGTCATTCGGGCTCCCGCCCCACCCGTCAGCGAGAAGTAGTGGACGAGTGCGAACAGCGCGGCGGTGAACGGGATCGCGAGTTTCGCGACGAAGGCCTCCCGAAGTCGGCCCTGAATCACGCCACGAAACAGGAACTCCTCTCCCGGGGCGATGACCAGAAACGAGAGGGGCACGAGCCAAAGGAGCAGTTCCGGGTTTTGCATGCCGAGTTCTGCGGCCTGGTTGGTCGTCTCGGGTTCAGCGTTGAGGGCTGTGAGTAGAACCCCCGCTCCGAAAACGATCGCCAACGCGGCGACGTACCCACCCACTGCCCAGAACAGATCCCCGAGTCCAGGTGCCTGGATGCCAACATATGACACCGGTGAAATCCCGCGGAGCGAGAGGTACAGGGCCCCTGTTCCGCCTAACCCGATCGCACTCGTGACGAACAACACCATCACGGTGGGTATCAATCCCAGTTGCCCGCCGAAGCCACCGACCCCCAGCACAACCGCACCACTCAGAACGAACGCGGCAGCGATTCCGAGGACCGCGGCAACGACCCCGCCGAGGAGGGCATATCCCCGGTGTGGTCCCCGTTCGGTCCGCGGGGCCCAGGGATCCGATTGATTCATGCCCAGGATTCCGACCCTGGGCCGAATAACCTTTCTGCCAGCGGTCATCGGGCTGCCGTCCTAATCGCGGTCAGGTCAGAAAGTCGGTGATTCCGGCCTGTCTCCCGGCGGCGAGCACTGATTTCCGCCGCAGCGCTCCGACTGAAATGGGCAGGTGGGGCATGATCTGGCGGATCGCTGAATCAAAAGTTTGGGCGACCCCCGGTTCCCCGGCAAATTCCGAGTTTGGTCCCTCGTTGAAGGCGTTGCGCACACTCTCCCTGACTTGCCAGACCCCGACCGGGGCCCAGTAATCATCTGAAACCTCCCGCAGCACGAGCGCTTTGGCCTGTCGCCCGATATCGTTCAGATATTCCAGAATCCCCAGCCGGGCTGCGTAATATGCCCCGGCCGTCTCCTCGACATAGCCAGTCCGACCCTCATAGCTCTCATACGCGCTTGACATGAACACATTGCCTGTGGTGTCAGGGTTCCAGATACTGCCGGGAGACTTCATTTCGACAAGTTCGTACTCCCAGTTGCCCGGAGCGAGCACTATCCAGTACCGGTTCCCGATGTACTGATTGACGAAGACCTGAACCTGGTCGATGGAGGGGGCGTTCCGAATTGACCCGCGGAGGAATTTGCCAACCGTATCATCCACGGCAGTGATGGACCAGCGGGTCGGGACGAGTCGACGGGCTTCTCCGCGCCCAAGAGCTCCGACTGAGAGCACCTGGTTGATGTCATAGACGTCGAATCCCCGCCGATAGAGGTAGTTCATCGCCCCTTCCGCTCGCCAGTCATCGTCCTCAAGGGTCTTTTTCACTTGCCGAGGAACGTGTGGGTTCTCCCCCAAATCCGCCGATTCGGCGGTCACGTTCGGGCCACTCGGCGCGTTAGCCTGCGGTTCGCGATATCGGTCCAGGTCAATGTTCGGTGTCCCCTGCAGGCCGATTTCGACGTCGACGGGGCGATCGGCTATCGCCACCTCACGCTGAGTCCCGACAAACCCGTCCCAGACGTCTTCCACGTCCACTTTCGAGGACCGGCGCGAGTTCAACAGCCCCGTCCGGTACTGGAGAACGTTTTCAATATCCAGGCCCTGCTGATACCAATTCCCGCTCGTCGCAAAGTCCTCGGCGCGGTCCTCCTGGCCGACTGGGGCCAGAATTCCCGTGTTGACGTTCGGATACGAGGAGCGGCCGACAAACACCGATGGGGAGGTGCTCCCGACCAGCGAATTACCCGAAAGCGAAGACTGGAGTTCGGTCTGGAGACCCTCGACATAGTCCAGAATTTCGTAGGACTTCTCCTCGGCGAGTCGGCGCCTGCGGGCCGATTCGTCGGGCTCGAAACCCTCGAGGTACTCGTCGAGGCGCATTACCAAAAGCCAGGACTGGCATCCGGTTAAAACACTCGGGGTCGGCCTGCCACCCACCGTTCGCTGACCCGTTCAGCCGGGTTCATCCCACGTTTTGCTGCCACTCGCTAAGGCGCTGTGCTGAGACGCCATTGATGTTTTGGGCCACGGTTTCCGGATCGATCTCCAGAAGGTCACCCACGTCCTCGATACCAGCGGCCTGGAGTTTTTCCTCCGTCTTTTCGCCGATCCCGTCGATCGACGTCAGATCGCCGTTTTGGTTCGCGATCTCTCTTTTCCC
>JAGXLJ010000298.1 GCA_018334775.1 Halodesulfurarchaeum sp. | reverse complement strand
GAAACGAAGGCCGGTCCATCGTATCGTCGTGTCCTGTCGGTTTCCCGAGGTCCGCGGAGTCAGCGACCGCATCGAGGACATCGTCTCGAATCTGAAACGCGATCCCGACACGCTCGGCGTATTCCCCGAACGCGTCGATTGTTGCCGCGTCGGTGTCGGCGGCGATAGCCCCGAGTTCGGCCGCGGTGCGGAACAGCGCCCCCGTTTTTCGACGTGCCAGGTCCATGTACTCGGCTTCGGAACTCGGTCGTTCGACCAGTTCGACGGCCTCACCCTCCCCGAGTTCGACCAGAGCCCGCGAGACCGATGCCAGGGCTCGTGCATCGGCGGAAAAAAGCTCAAACGCTTCGCCGAGGAGGCCGTCGCTCGTGATTAGGGCCGGGCCGTGACCGTACTCGGCCCAGGCGCTTTCGTTGCCGCGTCGGAGCTCTGACCGGTCGATGATATCATCGACCACCAGGGAGGCGTTGTGGACGAGTTCGACGCCGACGGCGAAGTCCAAGGCGGTTTCACCGTTTGCACCGAGTGAGGCCGATTCGCCCGAACCGTTCTTACACCACACGGTCCCACCCGCAGCTTCACAGGTCAAGAGGGTCAGTGTCGGCCGCACTCGTTTGCCGCCTGCGAGGACGACGTGTGCGAGCTCGTCCTCGAGTTCGTCCGGATCGACCGCCGAGACCACCTCCTCGAGCCGCGCTTCGATGACGTTCTGGCGTGCCTCGACGTACTCCATTGAAGCGTTCTTGGCACTGCCGCTTTAAACGAATTGCGAGGCCTCGGCACGTCGATTATTGGGTGTGCACCTGCTCGGTGAGTGCCGGGACAATCTCGAAAAGGTCCCCGACGATGGCTTGATCCGCGATGTCGAAAATGGGTGCATGGGGGTCAGTGTTGATTGCGACGATCGTGTCCGCGCCTTTAATCCCGGCCACGTGTTGGACGGCCCCTGAGATGCCGATCGCGAGGTAGACGTCCGGTGAGACTGTTTTCCCCGATTGGCCGACCTGTCGGCCAGTCTCAAACCAGCCCTTGTCGACCAGTGGGCGTGAGGCCGCGATCGTGGCGTCTCCGGCTTCGGCAAGGTCCTCGATGAGGGCGAGGTTCTCGACCTCGCCGATCCCCCGACCGACCCCGATCAGGAAGTCGGCGGCTGTAACATCCACTTCGGACGAACCGGCCTCTTCGTACCCTTCTACGTGCGATTTGATGCTTTCGTCGTCGGGCTCGAACTCGAAGAATCGGACCTCGGTTTCGGCGATGCCCTCGGCGGCCGGCCATTCACCCGGGCGGATTGTCACAGCCCGCGGGGTGTCCTCGACCGCCATCGAAGCGGTCACCTTTGACTCGTAGAACTCGCGGGTCGCGAGAAGCGTGTCGTCCTCGACTGAAAGTTCGAGTACGTCGGTTACCAGGGCCATCTCCCGGTCGATTGCAACTGCCGGGACGTAATCGAGTGCGTTGACCGTATGGGGCGTGAGCAACACTCCTGGTTCGAGGGTCTGACAGAGCGCATCGACTGTTTGGACGTACACGTCGTGGTTGAACTCCGCCCCGTTATCGACAGTATGGATCACGTCGACGCCCGCCCGATTGAGTCGGTCTACATAGCGGTCGACTGGGCCGCCGATGACGGCGACGTGCAACTCCCCGTCCATCGCGGCTGCGAGGTCTCGGCCGGCTGTGAGGAGTTCGAAACTCACGGGGCGGAGTTCGCCCCGACGATGTTCGACGACGGCGAGGACGTCGCTCATTCCTCGACCACCCCGTGCTCGACGAGCAAACCGGCGATCGCCTCGGCCTGATCGTCGGGTTCGCCCTCGACGTATTCAGTGTCACCTTTCGGTTCGGGTTCGGCCAGTTTGCCCCTGGTGAGCCCCGGTTTCAGGGACTCAGGTTCGATATCGAGATCGCCCGGGGTCCGAAGATCGATCTCCTGTGTTTGGGCCTGCTGCAGCCCCCGGAGGCTGGCGTATCGAGGATTGTTGATACCACTCTGAATCGTCAGCACGGCCGGGAGGTTGATTTGGGTCAGCTCCTCGATACCCCCTTCGAGTTCCCGGCGAACGCGGGCGGTGTTATTCGGCAGGTCCAACGTGAGGTCATTCACCACCGCGGCCCATTGGCTCTCGAGTACCCGGGCCAGAGCCACGCCTGTCGCGCCGTAACCATCGTCGGCTGCCTGGACACCCGAGAGCACGAGTGTGGGGTCTTCTTCCTCGACAACTGGGGCTATAAGCGCCGCCCTGGTCGTGACGTCTTCGAGTGGCCCGTCCGCAAGCGACTCGTCCCAGATTCTGACCGCCCGGTCGGCTCCTTTGGCGAGGGCCATGCGAATGGTGTCCTCTGACCGTTCCGGACCGATCGTGACGGTCACGACCTCGTCGGCGACTCCCTCCTCTCGTAGTGAGACGGCCTCTTCGAGGGCGTACTCGTCCCACTCGTTGAGATCGTACTCGAGGTATCGCTCGTCAACGGCCCCGTCTTCGATTTCGAAGTTGTCGGCGACGGCTGCCACCTCGGCAAAGGTGACCAGAATCTTCATTGGGGGCCAATTTGCCGTGCCGGCGCTTTACCCTTGTGATACGGTTACTCCTCGGTCTCGTCGGGCAACGAAATGAGGTTCTCGCGGCCGATACGGAGCTTTTCGATCCGCCCCTCCTCGGCCATGGCAGAGAGGAGTTGTGAGACCTTGGCATTGGACCAGCGGGTCTCCTCCACGATTTTGGCCTGCTTCATCCGACCGTCGTTCTGTTGCAGGA
>JAGXLJ010000297.1 GCA_018334775.1 Halodesulfurarchaeum sp. | reverse complement strand
ACCACCCATCACGAAACATGAACGAGTATGCGCTACGGAATCGAATCGGGGCCTACAGCAAGGTCGCAAGAGCCCCGTTTCTCACGTTGCCAGTAACGTTGGTCCTTCTCGGGTCGGCAACGGCGTGGGTCGCTGATGGCTTTGATCTGCTGGCCGCGAGTCTCGCATTCGTCGGGCTCCTCTCCTTGCACGTCTCGATTAATGCCCGAAACGAGTACAGAGATTACCAATCCGGCGTCGACTTCGAGACCGAACCGACACCATTCAGCGGCGGGAGCAAGACACTTCCGGAGGGAGACATCGAACCGATCGCGGCAAAACGGCTCGCAACCGCCACCGCCGGACTCGGCGCGATCATCGGTGGCTACTTCATCATTGACGTGGGGCTGGTGTTGGTGCCGATCACGATCCTCGGCGCAGTGAGCGTGTTGTTCTACACGAGCCACCTCACTCGATTCGGCCTGGGCGAACTATTTGCCGGGCTGGGGCTGGGTGGACTGGCCGTTCTGGGCACGGGAGTCGTCCAAGTCGGCTCGATCACCCCTGCGATGGTCGTCGGCAGCGTGCCACCGACGCTCTTAACGTTCAATTTGCTCCTGCTCAACGAGTTTCCGGATCAGGAAGCCGATCGTCGAGGGGATCGGCGGAACCTCATCCATCGTCTGGGCCGGTCCGCAGCCGCAAAGGTGTACGTCGGGGCGGGAGTTGGCGTTTCACTTTCGGTAGGTGGAGGGTGGGTAATCGGACTGTTTCCGGTCTGGGCGCTGCTTGGAGTGCTTCCATCCCTGCTTCTGGCCAGACCGGTTATGTGGGCCCTCGGCGCGCCGGGAAACTCACTGCCGCTCGACGCCCAACGTGACAACGTCCTCTGGATTCTCGGAACAAACAGCCTGCTCGCTGCCGGCCTCGTTCTGCCCGGGTTCCTCTAATCAATCGTCGGCTTCGACGATCTCGATGCTTCGATTGGTCACCGCGTCTGGGTTGAGTCCGACCTCCTCGAGGAAGTTCTCGTACTCCCGTTCGCACTGCTCGGCCGCTTTCTGGCGCTCCGAGGCCCGATCACAGAGCTCGATGAGGTTTTCTGGCACGTCGTTTTGGTAGACGATCCAGTGATTGACCAGGTCGCTCATCCGCCGAATCGGGCTGGTGAAGTGGCCGTAAATCTCGAAGTTGAGTGCGTGATGCCCCCCGAAGGGGTCGTTCATGTACTTGGCCCGGGGCATCACCTTCATCACCGCCCATTGGATCTTGCCCAGTTGACGGCCCGGGGCCTCCTCCAACGTTGCATTAACTGCCTTCCGGGGGTCGTCCCAGGAGTCCCCGGGGATCGAAACCCCTTCGAGGTCCTGGATTTCTCTGAGTGCTTCGTCCCACTCATCCGGTGACGGTTGCGGATGCACTCGATAAACAGCCTCCAGTCCCCGGTCCCACATCAACTCGTGGGTGACCGCTTTGTTCGCTTTGAGCATCGATTCCTCGATGATCGTGTGGGCTTTGTCACGACGCGGGTTCAATACGAGCGAGCCGTCCGCTTTGCGCTGTTCGTGTAACTGATCGGCGACCTCCCAGACCAGGTTGATCTTGTCATGTAACGGTGCATCGGGGTCGTCCAACTGGTCCACGGCGTCGGTATAGCTGAGTCGGGCGTCACTTTGGATGACGGATTTGTAGATGTCGATGTGCTCGAAGGAGAGGGTCTCCTTGTCCAGATGCATCTCGACGGTGTGAGCGAGGCGGTCCTCGTCTGCCACAAGTGAGCAGACCGTCTCGGCGAGGATCGGTGGGAGCATGTGGACCGTGTGCCCTGGAAGATACACTGTGTTCCCCCGCTGGAGCGCTTCGTCCCACATGGCCGTTCCCGGTCGAACGTAATGGGTTACGTCGGCAATGTGAACCCAGAGGACGAACTCCTCATCATGTTCCTCGATGGAGAGGGCGTCGTCGAAGTCTTGGGCGTCGATCGGGTCGGTCGTCCATGTGGATTTGTCCCGGAGGTCCCGCCGCGAATCGAGTTCGGAGTCGACCTCGGGCTGGACATCCGTGGTGATCTCTGCAGCCTCCTCCCGAACTTCTTCGGGGAAGGCTTCGGGGATCTCGAACTTCTCGAAAAGGTCCTCACGTTTGGCTGCCAGTCGGTCCGCGAGGTCCGGGCTGATCTCGACCGGTCCCTGCCCCTCTGCGGTCCCCGCTGCGGCCTGCTCATCCGTCGTCATAGCTCCGTATAGAGGGGACCCGCAGTTAGGCCTATTGGCCGAGCCTGGAGCCGGAGAGCCGGGCGATTTAACTGCCGACCCGTGCGACGGGACACATGGACGTTTCCTCCCGCCATCACCTCCGGAGTGACGAAGTCCGGGCCATCGAGGAGACATTGGCCGATCGACTCGGGATCGATATCCACGCTGAGGCCTTCGAACTCGTCGAATTCGCGGACGAAGACTTCCAAATCGGGCTCATCGACGGCGAGGCCCATGTCTGGTACCCCGAGGACGGACCGTTTCTCACGGTCTCGGGGGCGAATACATACGATCCGACGAATCACGTCGTGACTGTCGACACCGGCGCGATCTCCTTCGTGAGCGACGGGGCCGACATCATGCGCCCAGGGATCACCGAGGCCGATCCCGTCATTGAGGAAGGGGACCTGGTCATTGTCGTTGAGGAGAGCCATGGAAAAGCCCTCGCGATCGGAACGGCGTTGACCAACGGTGCAGACATGACCGGGTCCGAGGGAAAAGTCGTTAAATCACTCCACCACGTGGGGG
>JAGXLJ010000296.1 GCA_018334775.1 Halodesulfurarchaeum sp. | reverse complement strand
GCTCAGTCGCTGCGCGGCCTCGGCGCCACCGTATGGATCACCGAAATCGACCCGATCTGCGCGCTGCAGGCGGCGATGGAAGGCTATCGGGTTGTCACCATGGAAGACGCGGCCGAGCAGGCCGACGTGAGCCTGCCCTTTGGCTGTCTCACCGGCGCGTGTACGACCTGCACCGGACGGACACTCGACGGGCGCGTCGAACACGGCCGTCCGCCGCGAGCGCTGAAACCGCACCATCTCGACGATGGGTACGCGTTGCTATGTGTCGCCGAGCCGCGGTCCAACTGTCGCATCGAGGTCGGCGCAGACGTGCAGACGGACCTGGTATCGAACCCGTGGAAATGACCCACCGATGCTACAACTGCGAACGGCCTCATATGACGACGAGCGGACACACGGATCCCCGGAGGAAGTCGGCACATGACACATGAGAAGATACGTCGTCTGTTCGAACGCCTCGGCGTCGGTGTCGCAGGACTGGTCGTGTTCTCGGCGACCGCGAGCGCCCACGAGTTTGGGCACGGCACCGGGAACGGTGACGCCACCGCGAGGTTCGCGGTTGTGCTCGCATTACCGATCCTCGCTGGTCTCGCCGGCGGCATCGTCGCCGTTCGCTACCGCTGTCTCCGTGGATCGGAAGAGACCGAACGAAGTTCGAGCCTCGTAATCGGTATTCTGCTCGTCGGGCTGGGGGTGGTGAGCCTCTTGACGGCAGTAACGGGCCACCTCTGGCTGTCGGTCACCGGTGGAACCATCGGAGCGTCCGTCGCTCTCCGGATCGTCGGCAGCGAAGCGGTTCCGGAAGCTGGCTGTGGGACCCACGCCGAACTCACGGTCGGGGCCATCTCCACACACCGGGCGCTGGAAGGCGTCGTCCTGGGTACGCTCTACAGCACCGGGGCGGCGATCGGGTTGCTCGCCGCGGTCGTCCTCGCGGGCCACGCGGCCCTCGAAACGGCTGCCGTCGGCGGGCTGTATGCCACCGTTCAGCGTCGAACTCAGGCAGTGGGTGCAATCCTCCTCGTGCAGGTCGGCTACGTAGCGGGAGGCGTCGCTGGTCTCGGTATCGCAGAGACTGTTCCTGCGTCGGTTCGCGCTCTCGTACTGGCGGTCGTGGGCGGAGCGCTCCTCGTCATTGGGACGACCGAAACCGAGCGCTCAATCCTTGCGGACGAATCGGTGCCGATCGGGTGACTTCTGCGGACCGAAAACACGATGCACTGGAACTACAGGGACTGCTCGACGGGTGTTGACCCCCATCCCGGTGAGAATTTCACTGAATGAACGCGTCCCACCTCGTGGGAGTATTGCAACGAGAATCATCATATTTTCGTACCGCAGAGTTGGCACCGGACCCCCTCGGTCCCAACAGGGTTGTGGTGGGCAGTGAGGGGAGTTCACCACAGAGACCAATGGCAACCAAACACTCCCGAACCATCGAAGAACTCGAACAGCTGTACACCGCGTTCAACCAGGGTGATATTGAGACAGTCGTAACCGCCATGACCGATGATATCACCTGGATCGAAGCAGAGGGGGAACCGTACGGTGGCACATATCACGGGCCGAACGAAGTGCTCCAAATGTTCAAGCGGATCCCCGAGGATTTCGACCACTACGCGGTTACCCCGTCGCGGTTCATCGTTGAAGATGACATGGTAGTCGTCGAAGGGATTTCAGACGTCACCTCGAAAGACGGGGTTGACTACGAGATCCCCTTCGCCCACGTCTGGCGGCTTGACGATGACAAGATCCAGGAATTCCGACAGTACACCGACACCGTCCTTCTTCAGGAGGCATTCGAGGCATAAACTTACTTCGCGTGGTTTGATGATAGAGTGATATATTCACCGACAGACTAACTCTATATTCATCGTACTCATTGTTATTCTATGGCAGTAGTTAGCACACCGACGGAGCGGTTTGAGGGACTGCCAGGATACGAGTACGAGCTACAGTGAGTGTCGGTGGGAGAGCCAGAAATGGCCTACGTCGCTGTCGAGACGGGTGATGAGATGTTCCTCTGTCTCCATGGCGAGCACACCTTTAGCTACCTCTATCGGAAGATGAATCCGACGCTCAGCGAGCGTGGTTGGGTCGTAATAATTAGTCGCGGAGGGTGAGACACGTGCTCGAGAGGCTGGCGACGAGCTTCCCCGCCTCGTTCGTTATCTCGCACTCGACGAGACCGACCCTCCGGCCCCGATGGACGACGTGCCCGACGGCTTCGAGCCGCCCCGTTCGGACGGGTCGAAGGAAGTTCGCCGTGAGGTCGACAGTCGTGAACGACTCGTCCGGCTCGACCGTGCTCATGTAGGCGGTGCCCATCGCCGCGTCGCCGAGGTCACAGAGTACGCCGCCGTGAACCGTCCCCATCGGGTTGGCGTGTTCCGGTCCGACGTCCATCGCCCAGCGGGACTCCCCCTCGTCAATCGTGACGGCTTCGAGGCCGGCGAGTGCGCCGTAGGGCCACGTTGGCGTAGTTTCCTCGACGAGTTTCGCAAACCCCTTCGGGCCGGTGAACTCCCCTGCGTCCATGTACGCGATGGCCTCGGCGATGCCCACCCGCCACATCGTCGCATCCCGGACAGTGGCGGCGGGATCGTCCGCCACCTCGACCAATCGGTCGTACTCGTCAGGTGTGAACTCGACCTCGATGGTCCTCCCGGACCCGTCCGTCGTCTCGTTGCAATTGGGGGGCATGAGATGTTGCCTTCACTTCTTATGACGTGCGTTGACTCCCTGTAAGTGGGGTACGGATCCCTC
>JAGXLJ010000295.1 GCA_018334775.1 Halodesulfurarchaeum sp. | reverse complement strand
AACGAACACTCGAAACGCTCGGTATGACCGCAGCGTTCGACCCTCAAGAAGCGGACTTTTCGGGGATGGCCGACCTCGACCGGAGTGTGGATCGGCTTTACATCGATGAGGTGTACCACGACACCTTCATCTCGGTCGATGAAACGGGAACCGAAGCAGCGGCTGCGACGGGGGCCGTAGCCGGGTTGACGTCGGCGCCGAAAAACGAGTTCGAGTTCGTGGCTGATCGACCATTCCTTATTGCGATCCGGGACCGGCCGTCTGGTGCGCTCCTGTTTCTCGGACGGGTCGTTGATGCAGGCGCGGCCCAATAAGGGGACAACGACGGCTCCGGACGGTGGTTTTCCCGGAACGTTTAGGGATTTCCTCCAACTACACCAGGTGATGGGATTGTTCCGGTCGAGTGAACTCCTTGGCATCGCCAGGGAGACGATGGAGTTCACGCTTGAGGCCTGTGAGGAGACACATCCGAACGAGTACATGGGCTTTCTTCGGACCGAAGACACCAGCCAACTCGACCTGGACAAGACCGGGCAGGTAATCACGGACGTACTGGTCATTCCGGGAACGAAATCCAGTCAGGTGAGTGCAAGCGTTCGGTCGCACATGAAACCGAACGATATACGTTCGGTGGGGTCCGTCCACTCCCACCCCAATGGGGTGCTCCAACCCAGCGATGCAGACCTCGCCACGTTCGGCCAAGGCCAGGTTCACATCATCATCGGCGCGCCCTACGGATGGGGCGACTGGAAGGTCTTCGACAATCACGGCGAACAGACGACCCTGGAGGTCCTCGACGTCGAACTCCCGGAAAACCACTTCTTCGATTTCACACAGGAGGAGATCGACGCGGAGTTGGCCGCAGAAGGTCGACTCAACGACCTGGAACCGGACGCCCGGGACTCGGACTCCGGCTGGTTCTTCTAAGATTTCCTATTGGGTATTTCGATTACTGGCCGCTCGGTTTCGGATTGAATCCGGTCGTCACGGGCATGACGTTCACGCCGCCTTCGGGGGAGGCCACGACCAGACAATTACCCGTCCGTTCGAGCTTGCTCTTTTCGAAGACGTCGTCGTCAAGCGTGATCGTCCCGTCGACGTCGATGGTGTGCACCCCGATCATCGTCCGGTCGTCTGTCATACATGGCCATTGGCCGGCAAACGTAATTGGCTACCGGATTCAGCCAGATTGGCTACCTATTATGATCGGTTCCATTCGGCGCCATAGTCGCCGGTCGGAGACCATCTTGTCGAACGCTCCGGTCTAGCGGTTGAGGGATGCAAGCCCGATTGCCCACCCGGCGGATCGCCTCTCTCGAACAGGGACCATATAAGCGATGGGCCCCTACATTGATTCGATTGCTCTGAGGCCCAGAGCCGACCTCGGGGTAACGGGTACACATGACTGGTCAGGTATTCCGACTCTCCGCGTCGTTCGAACTCCCGCTCGAGGATCTCGAGGCCTATCTCGAGGACCCAGATCTCCCCCCGGAGATCGAGTCTATCGAGCGGACGAGACGAAACAACATCTTGCTTATCAAGGCCGTCGCCGCCGGGGACGGGGTGGGCAAGTACACACCGACGGCCCAACTCAAAGCGAGTATCGACGAAAAGCGCGTCTACGAGGAAGAACCCCCACGGGGAAAACGCTGGAACTCCCTCGACGAAGACGAGGAGATCCCGAGCGAACTCGTCACGATGGCGAACTTCAGTGGGGATCGCGAGGCCGTGCTGCAGAACACCGCTCTCCAGTACGAAATGTTCAGAGTCCTCACGGACATCGCATTTCTCGATACCGAAGGGACGTTGACGGCAATTACGGCAGTCGACGGATCGCTGGAACCGTTGAAAATCGAGGATGGGGAACCGGTCCCAGCGACGGTCGAGGTTGTCGAGGTTCCGGTCGACAACACTGACGAAGGCGACGGCGGCGTCGATTGGCGGGAGAACCCCTACATCTCGGAGTGAACCTCGTCGGTGCGACACCGTTGGTGGCGTGATGCCAATCGTTTTCCTTCTACCCGTCGATTGGTGAGTCATGCAGCTGCCACCAACAGAACTTACGGATTTGGGCCCAGACCGACGTGAGGCGCTCATTGAGAGGGACTCGGGGGTCGAGTCTGAACGGGAAACCGTTCGGGACATCATCGCCCAGGTTCAGGAAGACCGAGACGTTGCCCTCTACGAGTTGAGTAGCCGGTTCGATGACGTCGACCTCGACCGGATCGAGATTACAGACCGGGTCGCGGGCTCCGCAGCAGCCATCGACCCGGCGGTTCGAACGGCAATCGAGGAAGCGGCGGCGAACATCCGAACCTTTCACGAGGAACAGGTCCCGACGGATTGGCGGGCCAACTTCGACGGCCGCGAACTCGGACGTCGGTTCCGCCCGCTCGAACGAGTCGGCGTGTATGCGCCCGGTGGAACCGCAGCGTACCCCTCCAGCGTTCTTATGGGGGTCGTTCCTGCGAAGGTCGCCGGCGTCGAGGAAATTGCCGTTGCGACGCCACCGGCCGAAGAACTACATCCGGCGACACTTGCGGCGATCGAGATCGCTGGGGCCGATGCAGTCTACCAGATCGGTGGTGCCCAGGCGATTGCGGCGTTGGCCTACGGGACCGAGAGCGTCGACCCGGTGCAGAAGATCGTCGGCCCCGGGAACCGTTTTGTCACGGCGGCAAAAGCGGAGGTCCAGGGCGACGTAACGATCGACTTCCTCGCTGGGGCCAGCGAACTGCTGGCCATCGCTGACGAAACTGCCGACCCCGATGCAGT
>JAGXLJ010000294.1 GCA_018334775.1 Halodesulfurarchaeum sp. | reverse complement strand
GCTGGTCGATTTGACCGGGGCTGTCATCGACACCGATTCACCGCCCTCGTTCGATCCCGAGATGTAATCGAAGAGCCGTCGAAACCCGGTCATTTGATTTCGAGCGGTCGTTTCGGCGCTTATAGTTGCCGGATACCGACGGATTTCGACCGAATCGACCGTTGCTTCGGTTTCGTATGGCACTGTCTCCGCGGACTGTTTCGTGTACAGTCCCCACCCAATCCAGGTCGCGAGGAGCCCACCACCCCCTAGTATGGCTACTTTCGTGATCGGTCGCATACTGGTAATTAGTTCCGGAGATATATCAACGTCCTCACCGCTCCTAGCGGTGCATCGCAAATCGGGCTTTGGCAAGCAATAAGAGACTGCACGGATTTAGCGGGTATATGAGACGTTCCAACCTGTTCGTACCAACCTCGAAAGAGGACGAATCGACCGCCCAGGTCCGGAGTGCGGAACTCGCACTCCGGAGCGGGCTCGTGGATCACGCCGGGGCAGGGATTTTCAGCTACTCGCCGACTGGAAAGCGGGTCCTGGACAACATTGCTGACGTTGTTCGGGAACACATGGATGCAATTGGCGCCCAGGAGGTCTCGCTGCCTAAGCTGCAGTACGCTGAGATTTGGCGCAAGAGTGGCCGCTGGGCGGAGTTCGAGGGGGAGATGTTCGCCTTCGAGAACCGGGAGGGTAAGGACATGTGTCTCGCGACCACCCACGAGGAACCGATGGCTGACCTTGTCCGTGAGCGCGTGCGGTCGAAGAACAACATGCCGCTGGCCCTCTACCAGATCGGGGGCAAGTTCCGTGACGACCACCCCCGCAACGGACTCCTCCGGACCAAGGAGTTTTCGATGAAAGACGCCTACTCCTTCAACAGCTCCGAGGAGGCCCTCGACGAGGTTTACCAGGAGATGCGGGAAGCCTACATCGAGATATTCGAGAAACTTGGCGTGGACTATGCTATCGTCGACGCCGATCCGAGTTCGATGGGTGGGACCGCCTCCGAAGAATTCCAGGCCCCAGCCGATGTCGGGTCGGACGAGATGGCCTATTGCCCGGCCGAGGACTGTCGCTTTGGAACCTTGGACTTCGACGAGACTGACTGCCCAGAGTGTGGGGAAACACTCGTCGAGTCGAACTCGATCGAACTCGGCCACATTTTCAAGCTCGGTACCCGATACAGCGACCCCCTGGATTTGACCTTCGACACTGAGAGCGGCGAGGAAAAGGTCATCATGGGGTCCTACGGAATCGGAATCAGCCGGATGATTCCTGCCCTGATCGAGCAGCGAAACGACGATGACGGCATCATTTGGCCCGAGGAGGTCGCCCCGTTCTCGCTCTCCGTCGTCCCGCTCAACGAGAACGAGGAGATCATTGAGATGGCCGAAGAAATTCACGACCGCGTGGGCCCGAGCGAGGTCCTCTACTTCGAAGGCGATACGGCGATCGGCGAGAAATTCGCCGAATCGGACCTGATCGGCGTCCCTGCGAAGGTTATTCTTGGTAATACCTTCCTCGAAGACGGCGAACTCGAAGTCGAGTTCCGTGACGGCGGTCGGGAGTTCTACGAACCAAGCGAGTTCTTCGAGACGTACGCCTGAAGGCGAGAGCGGGGTTCCATCCTTTTCCATTCGTTCCTGGAGCGGCCAAATCATCTGGGCGGTCGGATAGAACTCTTCCTCACCGACTAAACCCAACCGCTCCTGGACTTCGCGGCGCGTTTTGGGGCCCGGTCCCTATCTGGGTGACCCCGTTGCAGCGCCAACCAACTCCCGAACACGGTCCTCGTCGACTGGCGCTTTAGTTTCACCGCCTTCTTTCAGACCAGTTCCCACAATGACGCCGTCTGCAACGTCAAGCGTGTCTGAAACAGACTCGGCTGTCACGCCGCTTCCGACGTACACAGGCACGTCCGGATTACTTTCGTCGCGGGCGGCGATGACCGCTTCGAGATGCTTGCGATCCGTTTTTCGACCCGTCCCGGCTCCGCTTGCGATGATGCCGTCAGCGTGGCCTCGCTCGATCAACTCTCTGACTTTTTCGTTCACCGGTCGTTTCGTGACGGGGGCGGAATGTTTGACGTCCACGTCGGCGAGAATCCCGACATCGGCGTCTAATCGATCCCGAAGCCGGACGGTTTCCGCGGCTCGACCGTTGAGACGCCCCTGATCCGTGACTCGCTCGCCGGTATGGACATTCACTCTGATGAACGAGGCATTGGTCGCCGCGGCAATCGACAGTGCGGCTTCGGCATCATTCCTGAGGACGTTTACCCCGACCGGAAGGTCCGTTTTTTGCTTGAGTGTTCTCACGAGGGCAGTCATCGAGGCGACGACGTGTTTGGGAACATCCTCGGCGTAAAACGGTTCGTTCCCGAAATTTTCGACCAAAATTCCGTCAACCCCGCCAGCTTCGAGTCGGCTTGCGTCTCGAAGCATGGCCGCTTTGATCCTCTCGCGAGCGCCCTGGTAGTTCGGTGCACCAGGGAGCGCCTCGAGGTGTACCATTCCGATGAGGGGATTCTCGTTGTCGAACCCCCGGGGTACCACGTGTCCCCCATCAGTGACCAACTTTCCTTGATCAGTGGCCAATTGCCATTCACGCTGCTGCTGGTGCGAGTCTGCTGTCATATTCGAGAGGTCCCAGGCGGGCTACAAAATAGGTGGGATCAGCTCGATTTGGGACACCAACGCCGCGAGCAATTTGGGGGACTGAGCCGATTCAGTCACTGGCCTGTTGCCTGTCCACGATGAACTGGCGGCCCTGTTTGGTTTATTCTCCT
>JAGXLJ010000293.1 GCA_018334775.1 Halodesulfurarchaeum sp. | reverse complement strand
GACTGCGCCCCAGGCACGGCCGGGCAGGCGCGTGAAGTCAGCAACTGTATCGATGCCCCACAGAAGCCCGCGGTCTGACTGCCAGGGCATCACGCGGTCGATCCAACCGATGATACGACGGGGAAACAGACTCAGTCCGGACTCCTCCCGGACCCCCATCCCGAAGTGAAGCCAAAACGCCTCCAACAGGGCCACGAGTGAAAACAAGATGATCAGCCAGGTGCCGATCACCATCCAGGACCCGTAGTTCGTGAAGTTCCAGGCGAACGACAACGCCCGCAACGGAGCTCCCAGGTGGGAGAGGAGTGCGATACTCCCCACACCGATCGAGAGAAGCGCGATAATTGATCCCCACCGGGAGGTTTCTGCACAGGAAAACTGATGCTCGAGATCTTTCGTGTCCGCGAGCAACAGTTTAGCCATGAACCGGTTCGTTCCGAGCAAACTCTTGATGAAACTCGCCCAGGTCGAGGTGAGATACGCGCCACCGGCCACGCCGCCGAGGAACAGGTAGGTCGCGATGAAGACCCCCCAGTGGACGTGTGGCAACCACAGCCATTCAGCGCCACCTATAGCAGACATTGTCAGTCCCCTGCGTTGAACGGCGTTGTAACCTCCGTCGTGGCGTCGACACTGCCATCGACGGCTGACGTGCTATCCTGGAGCGGTTCGACGATGACCCGCCCGTTCGCAACTGCGCCCGATTTGAACCGTTCGGCTGCCGCCTGGGAGGCTTCCTCGATGATCTCGTTTTGCGGGCCGGCCTTGATGGCCTCGCCCACACAGTCCGAGACACAGTTCGGATCGACCTGATCTTCGAGTTCGTGTTTCGGCGTGTCTTCGACGTCCGCACCGCCGCCCGAACCCTGTCCGAGACACATGTTACATTTCGACATGAGACCCTCGTCGCCGTAGACCGGCGCTCCGAAGGGACAGGCCCAGCCACAGTACTTGCAGCCGATGCAGTCGTCACGGCTGATCGTCACGATACCGTCGCTTTCGCGTTTCTCGATCGCGTTCGTCGGACAGACTTTCTCACACGGTGCGTCGTGACAGTGCATGCACGACATCGAAATCGGGACGTCCTGCACGTTCGGATATTCTCCGACCTCGTGGTGAGTCACGGTGCGCCAATCGTCAGTCTCCGAGCCCCGACCGTGGAATTGCTTGCAGGAGATCGAGCAGGCGTGACAGCCGATACAGCGGTTCGGGTCGAAGTAGAAGACCCAGTGTTCACTTTCGTTCGCCATGCTCAGTCACCCCCCATCGACGTCACGTCGACGGCGATGTGCCTGTCCGGCTGCCCCGTAATTGGGTCCATTTGATCCGTGTGTAACATCATCGTGTTCATTCCATCCGCCGCCTCGGAACCACCGGTTCCGGATTCCCTGGAGGTAATCGACGACGTCGAACCGAAGCCGTATTCAGCGGTGACAAACCCGGGCTGAACGCGTTCGGTCAGGTGAGCCATCAGCGTGCCCTCACCGTCTGCCGACTCGATGGACACCATGTCACCATTTTCGATCCCCCGCGACTCCGCGTCCTTCGGGTTCATATAGAGGTAATTGCCGCGATAGTCCGCATCGTTCAATCCGTTGCGTTTCGCGTAATGGTCCTGCAGCCGCTGGTGTGGTTGGTTGCTTCCGTGAGAGAAGAACACCGACCGGGTGTCAGTGAACTCGAGTGGATACTCGTCCGAGATTTCGTCGCCGTAGGTCCCCGGTGGGACCCATTCCGGACCGGTACCCATCCCGGCCTCTTCGGCAGCCTGGGCAAAGGAACCGATCTGGTCGAGGTCAAAGCGGAACGTGAAGTGATCGTCGTCCTTCCACTTCTCGTAGTCGTACTCCTCGACGAGACAGTAGTTGTTCTCACCAGTGGACAGGTCCTCGAGCGTGGTCCCACACGTCCCGAGCTTCGCGTCGATGAACTCTTCGTGTGAGTCCCACTGCTCGAAAATCCGCCAATCGTCGTTGCCCGTCTCCGTTGCCATCTTCTCCGCGATTCCCGTGAGGATATCCCAATCCGGCCGGGTGTTCCACCGCGGATCGACGGCGGCCTTGCCACCGGTGACCCATTTGTGCCGAGGGTACGCCGACCAATTGCCTGTTCCCAGTGTGTCTTTCTCCAGGCTTGTCGATTCGGGCAGCACGATATCTGCGCGGCGAGACACCCCATTCCAGTACGCGTCGATGGAAAGAACAAGGTCCATTGCCTCGACCGCCTCGATCCACGCCTGGGTGTTTCCGTCCTTGAGCGGATCGTCGTGATGGCAGACGATGCCATTGATGTGGCCGTTCTCGACCATCTCCGGAACGACGTTGTGACCGATACCAGTAATGTGACGGAGCGGATATTTCTCGTACTCCTCGTATTTGTTGATCGCCGGCGTCTTGAACTCGGCCCGATCGGTGTAATCCTGCTCGCAAACCTGGCCGAAAGAGGCCGTGCTTGGGTATTCCCAAAGCCTGAGTCCGCCCGGCCGGTCGATGTTGCCGACCAGTCCGTTCAGCGCGGTAATGTTCTGAGAGGCTTTCCAGCTATTGCCGGCCTGGGCCGTTCCCGTCCACACGGATATACCGGCTCGCGGCGCTGCTTTTGCGAAGCCCCGAGCGATCTCGCGAATGGAGTCGGCCGAAATGCCAGTAATCTCGGCTGCCTCCGCCGGCGGCATGTCCGCTGCAGCCTCTCGGTAGGCCTCGAAGCCGTGGGTGAAGTTCTCGACGAAATCTTCGTCGTATAACTCCTCCTCGATAATCACATTGGCCATCGCGAGGGCCAACGCG
>JAGXLJ010000292.1 GCA_018334775.1 Halodesulfurarchaeum sp. | reverse complement strand
GGGGGTGTTGTTCAATCCACCCTACCTTCCACGCGTCGAGGCCGCCGAGATGGATGATTGGATGGAGGAAGCGTTGACTGGTGGCGAGACTGGTCGGGCCGTAATCGAGCCTTTCATCGAGTCTGTCGGTCGCGTTTTGGCCCCTGGGGGGTCCGTGTATCTGGTGGTGAGTACCCTTACAGGTGTTGACGAAGTGCGAGAGACGGCTGGGGCGGTCGGATTGCAGGCAGAGACTGTTCGAGAGGAGTCGTATCCGTTCGAGAAACTGCTTGTACTCCACCTGAGTCCAGGTGGATGAAATTTTGGTAGCGCTGCGGTCTCCTCAGCGTCCGTTTCATCCGTGTCGTTCTCTCAGTGACTCTGTTGCTGCTACCACCGTCTCGTATTCGGAGTCGCTGTAGGCGATGAACCGGACGTCCTGCAGCACGTCAGGTTCGAAGGCAGCAATTGTCGAGCCGATAATTTCTGCTCCGTCCCTCAGCGGAAAACCGGCCACACCACAGCCGAGGGCCGGGATACCCATCGACTCACACCCCAACTTCTCGGCCCGTTCGAGTGCGTTTCGGGTTGCAGATTCGATGCTTTCCGCGGTCGCCTGCCCGTCACCGTAATGTGGCATCGCGGCTGCGTGGATGACGTATTCGGCGTCAAGATCGAAGGCATCTGTCACTGCAACCGCGCCGAGTTCGATCGGCCCCGTCTCCATTGCGGCATCGTTGATCGGGCCGTTGGCCCTGCGACGCAGTGCTCCCGCGACACCAGACCCCATCCGAAGGCTCGTTCCGGCGGCATTGACGAGACAGTCCGCGGTCTGTTCGGCGATGTCTCCCTGAATGACCTCGAACTGCATACGACAGGCTACGTGTCCGATCGCAAAACGACTTGGGCAAATACGCCTGAATCGCTACTCGTACAGCCAGGGTTCGTCGATCCGCTCGTAGTCTTCGAGCTCCGAGTCCTCGAAGAAGAGCTTTATTTCGCGCTCGGCGGAGCCAGGTTCGGTGTCCGAGCCGTGGACGACGTTCCGGCCCATGTCGAGGCCAAAGTCACCGCGAATGGTCCCCGGGTCGGAGTCGGCGGGATCGGTCGCGCCCATCATCGTTCGGACCTGAGCAATTGCGTCCTGTCCTTCCCAGACCATCGCGAAAACGGGCCTGGAGGTGATGAAGTCCGTGAGGTCCTCGAAGAACGGTTTGTCCGTGTGTTCCGCGTAATGGTCCTCGGCGAGTTCCCGATCGATCTGCATCAGTTTCGCGCCAACGAGTTTGAGACCGCGGTCCTCGAATCTGGACACGATCTCACCGATGAGCCCACGCTGGACGCCATCGGGTTTGACCATCACGAAGGTCCGTTCCATCATCACTCACTGCCTCGCCCGGCCCACTCCTGATCGCGGGACTCTCGTCCCATTCCGGCGTTTTTCTCGCATTTCGAGGAGCAGAAGTACATCGTGTCGCCGTTCTTCTTTACATACAGCGTCCCCGTTCCCTGATCGATTTCTGTCCCGCAGTAATCGCAGGTTCGTGTCTGTGGCATTATTGACCACCGATCGAGTCGGCTTCGCGAGCCGTTTCGCGGAGTTGCAACACGTCCCCGACTCGCACGGGGCCGAGGGCGTTCCGCGTGATGATTCGGCCCTGGTTTGAGCCTTCCTTGATTCGACACTTGACCTGCATGGCCTCGCCGTGCATGCCGGTCTTCCCGACGATTTCGATGACCTCGGCGGGTGTCGAGCCTTCAGTCGATTCCTCTGCGCTCATCGCTATTGAAGATCCTCGATTTTGGTTGCGATGTCCTCGACGTCGGACTCCGCCTCGCCGGAGTCAGTGATGGCGGCGGCAGCACTGCCAACGTCCAGGCCACAGGCGTGACCAATGTCGTCCTGGGTGTCGACGAAGACACACGAAATCCCCTTCTCGTCTGCGAGTTCGGGGAGATGCATGACGATTTCCTCCGGGGTAACGTCCTTGGCCACGAAGACGAGCGAAGCGTTCCCTCGTTCGACGGCTTTGGTCGTCTCGTTCGTTCCTTTCTTGATTCGTCCTGTATCTCTGGCGACCTCGAGGGATTCGAGTGATCGGTCCTGGAGGTCACTTGGTACGTCGTAGTCCACGTATACTGGCATGATGTATCACCGCTTCCCACAGAGGGGCTTTCGCTCCCCCGCCGACCGTTCCTAAGGCTGGAAGCATCATCGTCCCCTGTGAGGCGTATTCCAGAGTGGGCACCCCGTGCTTAAAAGCGTGTCCAAACCAGGGGAGGGCCGACTCTGAGGGAAACATCCTTGCCCGGCCGCATACAAGGTCCGCCGATGGACCGGGAAGCCGTCGCCGACCTCGCTAGGGAGGCAGCACACCTCGACGAGCGGCGACTCCTCGTACTTGCCGGCGAAACCGGTCATTTTGACGCCGCGGCAATGGCTCTCGAGACCGCAGCATCGGCACCCGACACCGGCGTCTCGATGTCGGATACCACCGTCGTGGGCCCACCGTCCGGAATTGCCTGTGAACATCTCGATCCGCAGGAATCTGTGGCGTTGCTTGGCACCACACGCTCGGCTATCGTGCTTGACTGCCGGGAGGCCTGTGAGCCAAATGTCCTGGGCCGACTCGTTGGAGCGGTTGATGGGGGCGGATTGTTCGTGCTACTTACACCCCCACTTGACCAATGGGCCGGTCGTCGCGATGAGTTCGACAAGTCCCTAGCTGTTCCGCCCGACCCGATCGACGCTGTGACGGGATTGTTTCGGGACCGTCTCGTCGAGACGCTTCGAAGCCACCCTGGGATCGCCATTTTT
>JAGXLJ010000291.1 GCA_018334775.1 Halodesulfurarchaeum sp. | reverse complement strand
TCGCCGGTCTCGTCGACGTGTGATTCAAGGGTGTCGGCGTAGGCGACGACCAGTTGGAGGTTGTTGCGAATATCGTGGCGAACCATTTTGTTGAGGACCTCGAGATTGTTCCGCTGTTCCTCGAGTTGGTGTTCGTATTCCTTGAGTGCCGTCACGTCACGCGCGTACCCGAGGACGGCCGGTTCGTCACGGCCAGGGGGTTCAAAGAGAATCTTCGTGGTCTGGTCGATGCGTCGGTCCCCGCCAGGGGTCCTGATCTCGTCCTCAGGGATGGTAATGGGTTCCCCGGTCTCGATGACCGTCCGGTCCTCCGTCCGGAATTTGTCGACCATTTCGGGATCGGTTTCGATAGCTTCGATCTTCCGGCCCTCGACTTCCTCCGGTTGAAGTCCATACGTTTCTGCTGTTGCCTCATTCGCCAGGAGGTAGGTGCCGTCGCGGGACCGGGCGAAGATGCGATCGGGTACCAGATCGATCACTTCCCGGAGTTCCTGTTGAGCCTGTTCAGCCTCTTGACGGGCGGATTCGATCGCCTCTTTTTGTTCCCGCTCCTGTTGGATCCGCTCCTCGAGTGAATCCCGCATCTCCCCGATCGACTGGTAGAGGGCTCCAAGTTCGTCACGACGATCGGAGGACATATTCACGTCGAAGATGCCATCGCTGATCTGGCCGGCCTTCCCTGCAAGCCGGTTGATTTCCCGGGTCACCGACCGCATCGTCACGACGGCACTGCCGACGAGGAGTGCAAAGGTGAGGCTGAACGCAACAAATAACGTGTTCAATATCTGTTGCCGAAACGCGAACGCTTCGGCTTTCGGGGTAACCGTTACGACCATCGTTCCGATGCTGGTCGATTCGTCGTATCTTTCGATGGGCTCCGCATCCAATACGTCATGAGCGATAATCCGTGAGCCCAGAACGGCGGTTTCGGTTCGGAACACGGCAGTCCCGTCCCCTGGCTCGATCGGTGGCGAGACCGTTTCGGGGCCGGTGTTACCGAGTAACCGGTGCCCAGAGAGCGAATAGAGCCCGCTTTTTCCGTTTTCGTACGCAGTCGACTTGACGAGAGTCGTGTTCGCCGGCACCCCAGCGATAAGCATCCGGCCGGCCGAATGAGTGCCGACAAGTGTCATTTGCTCCCCGCCGTTGCTGAGCGAGATCGGTTGTTGAGAGATGAATAACAATTGCTCGGTGGTGTCGGGCTGGAGACCCTGATCGTACAGGTTCATCCCACGGAGGGTCGAATCCGTGCTTCCGAGGACGATCCCGGACTCGGTGTCGACGACGTGGAGGGATTGCACCTCGGACGAGAGACTGGTCTGTTCGCCAATCAGCCATTGGTGTAACACGCTCGGGGAGTCGTGCTGCATCTCGGGTTCTTCCGCGATACTATCGACGGTAGTCCAGCGCTCTTTCAGCCAGTTTTCGTACACCGTCGCCTGGACCGTGGTGTCCGATTCGATTTGTGATTCAACCTGTGTCGTCAACCCCCCGTTGACGGTCGAATAAGAAACCATCACGACGCCCGCACTTATCACTGCGCCGAGGATGAGCAACAAGAGGAGTTTGAACGTCAGGTTTCGCCGTATAGCGTCCGGCACAAACGCCCGGAACCGTTTTCGCACTGGTCTCCCGTTTGGAGGGTCCGACGAAAGGGGCTTGCTGTCGTTCATGAACAGTCAGGATTCGACGACATTGATTCGCCCGTCCACACGATAATCGGCAGCGGGTCCGTGTTCATAATCAACCTTCCGAATCCACGACTACGTTATCGACGTAGTCATTCATCTCCGTGTACAGTTCTGCGTCGGTTGCTGATTCGTAGGCTGTCCCCGCCCAAATAGCTTGGTCACCATTGAGAATCCGTTCTCGCTCCTCCTTCACCTGGTCGATGACCGATGTCGGCACGTTTGGCCCCCAGTCAGAGAGGCCGACGATGCCACTCTCTAACCCTTTCCAGAAGAAGTCAGGCTCCCACCTCTCGTTGTACACCTGGGTGACCGCATCCCGGTAGAAAACGGACCAATCCCAGATCGGCGAGGTGACGTAGTTCTCCCCGACGATGTCTCCCATCGGTGAGTTGTATCCAATCGCCCAGATACCGGCTTCGGAGGCGCGCTGGGCCGCAGCAGGATAGTTCTGATGTTGGGCAATGACGTCCGAGCCATCGCCCATGAGAGTCTCTGCTGCATCACTTTCGATCGTCGCGTCGCTCCAGGTGTTCGTATAGTGGACCCGGACGGTGGCATCTTGGGCCACCTCGGCGATTCCGAGAGCGAAGGCATTGATGCCACGGATCACTTCCGGGATCGGGTATGCAGCCACGTACCCGATATCGTCCTGTTCGGTCAACAACCCGGCCGCGATTCCGCTGAGAAATCGAGGTTGATACATCCGGCCGAAATACCGTCCCATGTTCTCCCGTTCTTTGTACCCCGAACAATGTTCGAATTTGACGTCGGGAAAATCTGGTGCGACCGAGTACACCGGGTCCATATAGTCATACGAGGTGGCGAAGATGATGTCGAAGCCCCGTTGGGCGTACTGTTCGAATCGCCGTTCGGACTCGGTCGGGTCAGACTTCTCGAAGATTTCCGTCTCCAACCATTCGAACTCTGCCTCGATCGTGCGCCGTCCCTGTTCGTGGGCCCACTGCCAGCCGAAGTCACCAACAACGTCGTGATAGACGAACGCTGCGCGGACGGTCTCCGAATCGGCACTCGTGGTCGTGGCGGTGGTGGTTGCTGTCGAAGGCACCGTTTGGGATCCCAGACATCCGGCGAGACCGACCGTCGCGCCC
>JAGXLJ010000290.1 GCA_018334775.1 Halodesulfurarchaeum sp. | reverse complement strand
GGAGAGGCGGATGATCTCCTCCCGCTCGGCATCGGTGATCTCCATCTCCTCGAACTCCTCGTCCTCGATCGTCACGTCGACGCCCTCGAGGTACATATCAAATACCCGGGAGTCCGTCGAGTCGATGTCGCTGTCGTCGAGCCGAAGGATGCCCGTTGCGGTGACGTGATCCCCCGGACTCACCTCACCGGTGATGTCGTCCTCGATATGCATGTCGATGTTCTCGGGGGTTTCACCACCGCCAAGCCCCTCCGGGCTCTCCTGGATCCGGAGTTTCTGGGCGTCGACGAACTCCGTCTCGTTCGCGCCGGTGAGAAACTGGAACGGACCCTCCCGTTCACAGCCATCACACTGATACGGGTCCTGAAAGTCGCCGTCGGCCTGGGGGACGACCGTGACGGTCCCACAACGCAGACACTCGAAGGCCGCCTGTTCGATCTTGGGTTTCACGCTCGTCGCCTTCCGCACGATCCCCTGGATAGCAATGAGCGTCCCGAGGTGTTCGGACCGGATCGCCCTGATCTCGGTCGCTTCGGGAAGGTTTGTGATCCGAACGTGGGCGTTCGCGAGGTCCTTGTCGACTGGCAGATCGTAGAGCCGAAGCGCCTCCTCGGCGGCGTCGAGGAAGCGATTTGGCGTCTCCAACAGGTCGTCCGCGAAGTCCGGATCGAACCGGAAGAGGTCCTGATAATCGATCTCCAGGGACTTCGCATCGCGGGGAAACTGCCGTGCGAGGTCCGCGATCGCACTGCTGTTATACTCGCGGAAGAACGTCTCGAATCTGTCGGTGAGTTCCTGATCCCGGGCCGAAGCCATTCGCCAATGAGTATTGCCCAATCGGTTAAGAAGGTTCGTACTGGCGACCGGTCGGTCAGTCCTCGAGTGCGTCTCGGAGCGTTTCCAACCGCTCGCGAGCGGCGGCCAGATCCGCCTCGATCCGGCCGTCTGCAACGCGGTTTCGCTCCGCGTCGCTGAGTTGGGTTTTCGCCCGAGCTGTCAGTCGCAGCGAGGCGTAGCGATCCGGGTCGGTCCGGGCCATTTCGAAGGCCGAGCGGAACGCAGCGATCGTTTCGTCGGGCGCGAACCGATCGAGTACGGCAATGAGTTCTCGGCCCCGCCAGCGCAGCGTCTCGGCTGCGGGCGGGGGCCACTCGACCGTAAGGGGGGTGGCGTCGATCCCGGTCAGGTAGGTCCGGCTTCCGCCCACGATCCGGGCGAACGTGGCCGGGGACTCGACGTAATGGGCGAGTTTCGAGCGCGAGTAATCGGCGTACTCCAGGAGTGTCGGGATGGATTCGGTGCCCACTGGAGCCGAGTCGAGGTACTCCTGCAGGTCTTCAGGCGGTTCCGGGACCGGGACCAGTGGAAATCGCTGGGCACGCTGCATGACCCCAAGGACATCCCGGGCCGGCGCGGACCGACGGAACTCCGTAACGGCCTGGCGTACCGACTCGTTATACCGCTCGAGCGGTTCTCGAAGGTCTTCGACCGGGGCATCGAGGTCCGCCGCCCCGAGCGAGCGGATCGTTTCCAGCCGGTCGATGCGGTTCCGCGTCTCTTGAATGGCGTCCCGGATATCACCTTTCGTCGCCGCAACCAGCCGGTTGGCCTCAGTACGTTCCTCCAGTCGGCTAATCAGGTCCTCGACCGGTTCAAGTCGGGATCCCGCCCATTCGAAATCGGACTCGGTGAGCCGGCGCTTTTGAAGCCGGTCGTCGATTTCTTCGAAGGTCTCCCGCTCTGGCAGGTCCGCGGGCAACTCGTTGGTGAACAGTTCCAGTTGCTCCTGGAACTCAACGAAGGCCTGAAAGTCACCGGAGCCGCTGGCCCGCTCCTCGTAGCGACCCAGGAGCGTGGTGAACTGCTCGTGAAAGGACTCCAGGCGTTCGAGTTGGGCCTCACCGACCGCCTCGACGCGCTCGACCGCCGCGTCGCGTTCGCGCCGGGCCGCAGCGAGTGCTTCGAGGAGGGCCTCGGTCGACTGGCCGTCGGTGTTATCAGTAGACGGCATCTGGATCGAAAACGACCTCCCCGATGTTGGTTCCATCTGCCGTTCGGTAGAAACAGGAGTGATGGCCAGTGTGACAGGCGCCGCCGGTCTGCTCGACGCGATAGAGCACCGTGTCGCCGTCACAATCCACCCGAATTTCTTCGACAGACTGGGTATGGCCGGAGGTTTGGCCTTTCTCCCAGAGTTCGTCGCGGCTCCGCGAGTAGTAGTGGGCCCGATCGGTCTCGACGGTCCGCTCGACGGCCTCCCGGGTGGCGTAGGCGAACATCAGCACCTCCTCGGTTTCGACGTCCTGAGTGATGACGGGAATCAACCCGTCGGTGAACTCGAGGTCGACCTCGAGAGATGTCATACCCGAGAGAACGGGAGGTCCCCGGATAGCCGTTTCGTCCTGCCCGAGTCGACACCACTTCGGGGACGGTGTGCTGATTCAGGACCGATATTATCCCACGATGCCGAGAACCTCCAGCACGAGAAACAGGACATCCCCCGCAGTCAGCGCCAGAAGGAGCCCGAAGAACGTCGGCACAATGAACGGAATGCCTGGCGAGACCCAGACCCTTTCAGTTTCGACGATCCGATCGATGCCGGCTCGGAGGTCTTCAGGGGCGGTGCCATACGCGCTCGTCTCAATATTATCAAGGAAGGCCTCGGCCCCCCAGGGGTCGTCGATTGGGCCGTCACGGGTTTCTGGCGCCGCATCGACAGGTTGGGAGCCGGTAACCTGTGAATCGGGTCCCGCGGCGACCGCTCCGTCGGTCGGCGCCCCTGGGTCCTCGCTTCTTCTCCC
>JAGXLJ010000289.1 GCA_018334775.1 Halodesulfurarchaeum sp. | reverse complement strand
ACGACCCGGACCTTCCCCTCGTGAGCGACGAGCTCGTCGACGTAATCCCGAAACACCGCAGACAGGGAGATGTCACGCTCCTCGGCGATATCCCGAAGCGCCTCGAAGGCGTTCTCGCTGACCCGGAAGGAGATCGTCTTGTTCTTCTTCCCCATACCACTCCAAAGCGCGGCTGTCTCCTTAAGGGTTCGTCAGACGGCTGTCACGGGCCGCTACTCAGGTCTTCTGCCGGTTCTGCCTCGGCGTCGAGTTCGTCCAGGCTCTCCAACGCCTCGACGACGGCCGACTGGTAGACGCTGGGGTCCACGTCGTACTCCTCCTGGGCCCGGACGCCGTACTCGTTGCCTTCCGAATCGAGAGCCCCAAGACGGTCGAGGGTCCGTTCGGCGGCCTCCGTGACCCATCGACTGCGGGCCGATTCGTCGACGACGGTGATTGATTCGGGCCGAATCGAGACGTTGACCGTCCCGTCGTCGGTCTCGTAGGTCCGTGGTTTCCCGACGACGGCGACGTAGGTCGGCGTCTCCAGTTCGCGAAGTGCCCCGGCGGCCTCCGGCTGGTACTGCCCAGCGTAGACGAAGGCGGTCCCGGTCGGATCGACGACTCGGCCTTGCCAGTACTCCTGGTCGCGACCGACGTCTTCGGTTTCGGTCAGTGTCCCGACGACGAAGACGCGGTTGGCCTGTTCCCCGGTGGGGAGCAGCACGTACACCGGCGCCCGGTCGTCCTCGCTCTCCTTGAACGTGAACGTCGCGTCGTTGAGTTCCGTCGCGAAGACCCGGCGGGCCGGTTCCCGCGTGGGTGTCGTATTGTCGGCCATCTACATCGACCTCGCCTGAATGAGGACGTCGTCGGGATCGACCGGTTCGGTGAGCTCCTCGACCTCGTTTGCGAGCAGGTATCGGCCCATGACCGGTCCGGTGACTCGGTAGTACCGGCCGAGCACGGTCTCTTCCATTTCGTCCGCGACGACAGTCGTATCGAGGGCGTCTTGGGCCATCTCCTTGGCCGTCTCGATGTCGATGCCGGTGAGCGCCTCGGTCATTTCGTGGTCGAAGATGACCTCCTGGACCGATTTGCCGTCGTCGAGCACGCCTTTGATGCGGAGGTCGAACTCGCCCTCGACGTCCCCGTGCTCCGAACAGCGACCGTTCTGGAGCACTCGGGTACATCCCTCGACGGGACACCGTTTGATGAGCCCGCTGCCCGATTGGATGTCGACCAGCGCGCCGTCCATCGTGGAATCGTCGTCGCCGACTTCGATTTCGTCCTCGACTTCGGTGATCTCGGTCGTCTTATTGAGTTTGACAGAGTAGCGCCCCTGGTATTCGTCAGTTACGACGTTTTCCAGGCGATAGACCGACCCCTCTTCGAGGGTTTCGAGGTCGGATTTCGCCCAGGCGGTGAACTTGATGGTACCGGTCTCATCACCTAAGAGGCCGACCTGGCCGACTGCGTCGCTCCGGGGGTTCCAGAGGTCGACGACCTGGGCGGTGAGGCTGATCCACTGCTCCGGTTGGTTGACGTCGGCGATCGATACCTCTTCCTCGCTGCCGCTGGCCAGGTCGTCGCGTTCGAGCCCGGCCTCGTCCAGATAGTGGTTCTCGACGCTTCGCCGCGCCTCGGACAGCGGGACTTTGTACTCCGAAACGAGCCGCTCGAGACGGGCGGAGACATCCTCGAGATCGATGTCCAGATGGTCGGTAAACTCCTCGTGAATATCGCGGGCCGCGGTCTGTATATCGCTCATGATCGGTCAGTCTCCGGGGTGGGCGGGAGACAGTCATTGGTTGGCCGCGTTCGTTCATAAACCTCCGTACCTGGCGAGAGTTTCAAACCGCTCGGACCGATAGGACGGGTATGGCGGATTTCGGCGGCCTGTTTCGAAACGCGGCCCGACGAGCGGGCCGTACAGTCGGTCGGGTAGAGAAACAGCTCTCGGGCGGCCGCATGGAAGGATCGCTTCCACAGGACGAATCTGGACAGGTCAGGATCGTCTGCCGCCGGTACGCCGAAAAACGCGCCGTCTCGGTGACAGCGGGGAAACCGTCGTGTTTCGAGGCCGGGGACCCGGATTGTGAGTCCTGTCTCGAGGACATCAGCGACGGCACTGTCGAGACCTGGTAAGCCTTCGCTGGGCCAGACTTACTTTTCGGGCTGGACTCTGATCCGCATCGTTCCGTCACTCGTCACGCCGACCAGAATGTGCTGTCTCACTTCCCGTCCGGCGATTGCGTCGCCGGAGGAATCGCTGACGAGTTTCATCACTTCCGGCGCGGAGTAGGGTACTTTGACGCCCGCGTTGTCACACCCGTCATAGACCAGATCCGGAACTTCGTAGAGGTCGGTTCCCGGTTCGATACTGATCTGCACCGGGGCTTGGAGCGTTTCGGCGAACGCCACCGTCTCTCTGGCTTTCGAGATGTTCTCCCGCGCACTCGCCTCGACCTTCGAAACGTTCGCCCGCGAGGTGCCCAACTCCGCGGCGATATCTGCCTGCGGAAAGCCACGCTCGCGGAGCGCGAGCACCTCGGCCTGGCGCCGTGTCAACACGCTCTCGGACGGCTCAAAACCTGCCCGGTCAAGAATAGCGGCGACGTCCGGTACCTCCTCGCTCATTGGACCCACATTTGCGGGCCGAACCAAAAAGCTACCCGGGTCGGTCTGGCCCTTAGCTTCCCCAGAAGTTCTCTCGACTGCCCAGGCGGGGGTCCTCCTCGGCCCGACCGGCCGATTCGGATTCCCTGTCCGCCGCGTCTTCGGAGTCCTCTTCTGTGTCGGAATCACCTTCTGCGGTCTCCTCCTC
>JAGXLJ010000288.1 GCA_018334775.1 Halodesulfurarchaeum sp. | reverse complement strand
GGAGAGAGTGGTCGGCCCCGAGGAGCAGACGATCGAGCTCACTGCGATCGGAAGCGACGTTGGTCCAGTCGCCGACGCGACGATCGTCGTCGAGAGCGGGACCGCAACCCTCGACTCGATGGCGGTTGCGACGACCGATACGGACGGGACTGCTAGTGTCACGATCGACCCGTCCCTCGGCCCGAATCAAGCGAAAGGGACGGTGACAATCGATATTGAACCTCCATCTGGGTCGAACTACATGGATCGCCGGGAGAACAGTCACATTACCGTCGTCGCCGAAGGGGCTTGATCAGGGTCCGTCCCACTCGATCCAATCGTGCTCCCACCCGCGTCCCCGCTCGGCCGCTCGGGCGGCGTGCGTGCGGTCCTCGCGATCCGTGCGGTTCCGGGTGATCGAGCCGGGCTGCTCGCCGTCGACGAGGAGCGGCTTGAACCCGACTGGCCCGAAATCGGCAACCTCGCTGCCTTTCTCGAAAGCGACGAGCCGCTGGTCTGCCTGGCCCCGCGGGGCAACGAGTCGCCCGCCCTCAGCCAGCTGATCGCGCAGGGCGCGTGGGATTTCACTGACCGCGGCCTCGAGAAGGATGCGATCGAACGGGGCATATTCCGGGAACCCCTCGGCGCCGTCCCGGCAGTCCACCAGCACTGCCTCGTAGCCGGCGGTGCGGAGGTTGCGCCGCGCATCCAGCACCAGGTCCCGACTGATGTCGACGGCCTGGACGTGCTTCGCTCCGACAATTTCGGCGAGCACGGCGACCGTGTAACCAACCCCCGAACCGACGATGAGCACCGAATCGCCAGGCTCGGGGGCGAGGGCTTGGACAAGTCGGCCAGCGATGCTTGGGGCCAAGACGGTCGAGCCCCGGTGGGTGAACGACTGGTCCATGTACGCGCGGTGATCGGCATCGACGAAATCGTGCCTGGGCACCTGTCGCATCGCGTCCCCGACCGGTGCTGCCGAGATGACACTTTTGGTGTCGTGTTCGAGGCTGTCGACCATGTCCGCTCGCACCGCCGCGAACTCCATACTCTGCTCTACGGGTGGAGCAAGAAAAGCCGAGGGGGTTCAGGGGGCGCCGCGCATCCTGACGAACCGAACGCCGCCGAGATCTCTTTCCTCGAGGCCCCCATCCTCGCGCTTTGTGGCTCTGATAAGCCGTTGGGCACCTCGCCCGATCGGACCGAGCAACAGGCCGCCGACTCTGACCTGCTCGATGACGGCGTCCGGGAAGGCATTCGCTCCACAGGTCAGGTAGGCCGTGTCGTACGGTGCGTGGGCCGGCCAGCCGTGATAGCCGTTTCCGTGCCGGACCGAGATGTCGTCGTATCCCAGGGTAGCGAGTCGCTCCCGTGCGGATGTAGCAAGAGCATCCGAATACTCGACGGTGTAGACGTTGTTTTGGCCGACGAGTTCAGCGGTGACGGCCGCGTGATAGCCACATCCGGTGCCGATTTCCAGAACTCTCTCATCAGGTCCGAGATCCATCGCATCGGCCATCATCGCAACCATGTGCGGGGCGCTGATAGTCTGGCCATCGTCGATCGGCAGTGGGCGGTCGACATACGCCGAGGACCGTTGGTTCTCAGGGAGGAAGGCCTCTCGGGGGACGGTCGCCATGGCCTGGGTAACGTCGGCTGCAAGATCGTACCGGCGCTGAAGCTTATCGGCCAGTTTTCGCCGCTTCGATTCGAACTCCGGTGCTGTCATGCTTACCAGGCGGACCAGGCGCGGGACGTTCCTTCCTCGTATCCGTAGACTCGCTTGACGTCTTTGGCGACCACGGTATCCCCGTCGTCACCGAGCTTTTCGAACGGATAGCGGCTGATAGCCGTCTCGCGGACGTGGATGTTCGTGACTTCGAACTCATCCTCACCCAATGACACAGTTTCGCCGATGGTGAACTTGTAGTCACCGGGCAGGTGGGCGGTGAGACTTCGGGTATCGTCCGGGTCGCCTTGGCGGGGATGCAACGTGACGTCTACGCTCACGTTGTCGACGGCACGGGTCCAGAAGGTCTCGACCTCCTCTGCGTCGGCCGTTGCGGCACGAGTTTCCGTGTCGGTTTCCAGGTCCGTAATTCGGACCTGCATGATCGCTTCTTCGGTTTCGACGATGAACTCCTCCCCGACACGGACTCGTTCCGACGGAGGGACCGAGACAGTCGTGGAAAAGGAGTCCCCGTCCTGGGAGACGATGACCGGTCGTTCCACGTCGCTCTCTTCGTCGGGTTGGGCTTTGTGGACGTGATCGCACTCGGTACAGCGGACCGTCAGCTGACCGCCGCCCGCAGACAGGACCTCGTGGACCGTTTCCTCCGCCGGCGTACACGAGGGGCAGTGGACTGCGATCCGGTCCGGATGTTCGCTCATACCAATCGTAGCGGGGCTGGGCCTAAGTATTCGCCGCGTTGGTGGCGGGCAGTTCGATCTCAGTCCCGTCGACAACTACTGTCGGATCTCGAATCACGCCGTCGAGATGGATCGGCGCATCCGTGTCACCGCCGATCCCTGCATCGTCGCCGATGGCCAGGTGAACGGTCCCGGCCGCCTTCTCGTCGAGGAGGACTGATCCGACCAACTCGGTCACTGCGACGTTCGTCCCGATGCCGAGTTCGGCGAGGTTGTACGCATCGTCGCCGACTGCTTCGGCCGCGCCCTCGACTGTCCCTCGAATCTCGTCGTCTTCGATGTCCGTCACGACCCCGTCCTCGACCTCGAAGGCCAGCGTATGTCCCTCGTCGAGTCGACCATAGGGCCGCATGGTTCCATCGACGACGAAGCGACCGGTTGCGGAGCGAGGGCTGA
>JAGXLJ010000016.1 GCA_018334775.1 Halodesulfurarchaeum sp. | reverse complement strand
GACCTGCTCGTTCCGATCCTTGCTCCTGGACTGGGGGCGTGGGGTGGCGCGGACGGAGCAGGCATGGAAGCGATAACCGAAGAGCACCCCGAATACGAGTCGTGGGTCGACCCGATATGGACTCCTCCCTCAGGTGAAATCGAGTCAGTCCTCTTCAGCCTGCAGGCAGCAATCGGTGGGGGCGTCATTGGCTACTACCTGAACGCCACACCACAGGACTGAGATGCACAAAACACTCGAGGGCGTCCAACAGTCCGCGACACCAGCAATCAGGGGGCCGCTGCAGGTGTATCTCGTGGTCCTCGCACTCGGGTTAACTGTCACCGCACCCTCTCGCCTCGCGCAAGTGATCGCCGCCGCCGTGTTTCTGGGACTAGCAATCGACGCAGTCGGGGTTCGACCCCTTCGTTGGCTCGCTGTCCCAGTGTTCTTTCTCATTCCCGGCCTCGCGATCATTCTGGTTACGACACCCGGGCACGGATTAATCGAATTCGGACCACTGACAATAACTCAGGGCGGCGTCAAAACGGTTCTGGATACGCTCACGCGTTCTGGCGCATCGATCATCGTTCTGGGATTCCTGATCGCCTCGACACCGGTCTCGACCGTGATCGCGACGCTCCGTCGGGCTGGCCTCCCTTCGGTACTGGTCGAATTGCTCCTGTACGTGTATCGTGCGATCGGGACCGTCTTCGTGGAAGCTGAGCGGATGCAAACGGCCGCGAAAGCCCGGGTGGGGTACTCCAACCGACGGGCCAAGATCCGGACGACGAAACTCATCGCGTCGACCCTGTTTCTCAGGACGATCGATCGGGTCACACATCTCGACGAGGCAATGCGAGCGCGAGGGTATGCCGGGAAGGCACCGGCTACCGCCGAGGCCGAGAGCCACGGGTACGGCCTCTCGATCGGCATTCTTGCAGTCCTCCTGGGGGTGCGAATTCTGTGACGCTCGTCGCGGAGGACGTCCGGTTTGCCTATGCGGATCGAGATGTCCTCCAAGGGGTTGATTTCACCGCCCTCGAGGGCGAAGTAACGGCGTTGTTAGGCCCAAACGGGGCCGGCAAATCGACGCTACTCAAGCATTTTAATGGCCTCCTCCGGCCCGATTCGGGCCGGATACTGGTCGATGGTAACCGAATCACAGACGACCAGGCCCAGCTTCGGGAGATCCGCTCGCGAGTCGGCTTTGTCTTCCAAAACCCCGAAAACCAACTGCTCGCCCCGACAGTTCGGCAGGACGTCTCCTTTGGCCCCCGGAACATCGATACCGCCGACGAGGTTGATATCGAAGCGACCCTGGCCCGAGTCGGACTCGACGGGGCCGGCAATAGACATCCCCATACGATGAGCAATGGCGAGCAAAAGCGCGTCGCTCTGGCCGGGGTGCTGGCCATGGACCCCGACTACATCGTCATGGACGAACCCACCGCTGGGTTGGACGGAGCGGGAGCGGAACGCTTCGTCGGGTTGATCGAGGAGCTGGTCGATGCTGGTGTCTCAATCCTGCTTTCGACCCATCACGTGGGTTTCGGGAAGGCCGTTGCGGATCGGCTCGCTGTCCTGAAAGGGGGGCAAATCGTCTACGAAGGGGACACGATCGGTCGCGACACCGCTGATCGGTACGGCCTGCGGACCTGGGCGCTTGAACGAAGGTGAACTTGTGCTACTCCAAACGATATTGTTTTAATCGGGCCACTGTTTATCGGAAACGATGGGACGCATTTCGCTCCCGCACACGACGGCGCCGGGCCCGACGAAACCTGAAGTCCGGGCCATTCTCCTCCGGACACTGGATCTGCAACCGGAGGATCATTTTGTCGACGTTGGGGCTGGAACCGGCGCCGTGACGATTGAAGCCGCGCAGGTCACGAAACGGGTCACGGCAATCGAAAAAGACGGCGATCGAGTCGACGCAATTCGGGCCAATCTCGAGGCCTCGGCGTCCGGTGGACGCGTAACAGTCCGCCACGCGACGGCCCCGAATGGCCTGCCCGACAGCGCTGAAGCAGTTTTCCTCGGGGGGACCCAGAACCTGGAGGCTGTGCTTAACTGGGTCACACAGGCTGAACCACGACAAGTGGTTCTCAACGCAGCCCGACTCGAAACAGCGACGAACGCTATCGAATCGTTCGAAAATCGGGGGTTCGATCCATCCGTCCGTCGGATTTCGGTCGGGCGAGGCGAATCACTGGCCGGGGAAACCGCCATCGTGCCCGACCGACCAGTCTACATGATCACCGGAACGCCCGGGGAGGACGGATGACCCTCTACGGTATCGGCCTCGGGCCTGGGGAGCCCGAACTGGTGACCGTCCGGGGAAAACGTTTGCTAGAGGAGGCCTCGGTAGTGTATGCACCTGGCGAACTGGCCGAGCGGTTGGCCAGGCCCTATGCGGCAGCCATCGAAGAACTGGAATTCCCGATGACCGAGGACGAAACAACACTCAAGGCTGCATGGGACGAGGCGGCCGCGACTGTCGGACCGGTTGCACGGGATGAGGACGTGGCCTTCGTCACGGTCGGTGATCCGAAGGTGTACTCGACGTTTTCCCACCTCGAACGAGCGTTAGACGCGTATCCGGAGGTCGACATCCGGACGATCCCAGGGGTGAGTGTCGTAACCGCCTTCGCAACGGCACTCGATGTGGAAATCGACAACTCCCCACTCGATGTTCGGGAGGCGGCAGACGGCGTTCCCCAACACCGGCCCCCGCAGGTGTTGCTGCTGAAGGTCACCGACGTTCGGAAAACCGACGCCGCCCTCCACGATGCGGGCTACGAGGTGACGTACGGACGCCGACTCTTCATGGACGATCCGACAGTCACGTCAGACCCGGATACGGTGGCCGAATCGGACTACTTCACCATCGCCTACGCTGAACAGGTTGGCAGGGGAGGAGAATCATGACTGGTCTTCCGTGGGAGCGCCAGAACGCCATTCCCTTCGTCGGAGCGGGTCCCGGGAATCCCAAACTCGTGACCGTAGCCGGTCGGGAGGCGCTCGAAGGCGCTGATCTTGTGGTTCACGCAGGTTCCCTCGTGAACAGCGAGGTCCTGGATACCTATGCCCCGGCCGCCGAGCGAGTTGACAGCGCCGGCACGGAACTCGAAACGCTGGTCGACATGATGGCGACAGCATATCACGATGGCGAGGCAGTGGTACGGCTCCACAGTGGAGACCCCTCGATTTTCGGCGCGGCCCTCGAACAGATAGACGCTTTGGCCGAGCAGGATGTGCCGGCCTACGTGATCCCAGGAGTCACCGCTGCCTTCGCCGCGAGTGCGACTCTCGGAACCCAACTCACCCTCTCGGGGATCGCCAATCACGTCGCGATCACCCGACCCCAGGGGAAGACACTCGACGCCGACCAGGATCACGTGAACGATTTCGTGGGATTGGACGGCGTGACGACGGCCGTCTACCTGGGCACCCACGCCATCGAGGGAATGATGAACCGGCTGCTCGATGCAGGCGAAGACCCCGACACCCCGGTGGCGGTGGTCTATCACGCCTCATGGCCTGACGAGGATGTCATCCTAGGAACCATCGCAGACATTACAGCAAAAGTGAAAGAGGCCGGGTACACGGCAAGCGCCCTCGTCCTTATCGGTGAGGCCGTCACGGGCGGCGGCTACGATCACTCCCACCTCTATGGAGGATGGGCGGAAGACGATTCGACAGGGAACACAGGTGGGCAACCGTGAGCGACGAGCACCCAATCGAGCGAGTCGCGGTCGTTTCCTTTGAGCGCAACGCGGAGACGGGACGGGAACTCGAAGCAGCCATCGATTCCGAGTTACGAACGGCCACTCGGTTCACGTACGAGGAGGGGATCTTCCAGCGTTTGTGGGATCGGGATGCGATCGTTGCGGTCATGGCGAGTGGTATCGTGGTCAGGAAGATCGCTTCCCTGCTCGAGGACAAGTGGAGCGATCCCGCTGTCGTCGCAGTCGACAGCGATTGCACTTGGGCCGTTCCAATCGTCGGGGGCCATCACGGAGGCAATCGGTTGGCCGAATCGCTCACAGCCGTCGGCGCCGTGCCAGCCGAGACAACGGCCACTGAGGCCGCCGGGAAGCAAGCCGTGGAGGCCCGAGCCGAGGCGTTATCCGCGAGGATCGAAACCCCCGACTCGACGGTTGCAACGAATCTCGCTGTTTTGCAGGAGGAGTTAGGACCGGTCGAGCGACTCGACGGCCCACGAGCCGTACTGGTCTCAGAGGACGTAACCGTACTGCAGCGGTCGACCTCACCAGGTATCGTCCTCGGAACCGGCTGTCGGACGGGGACAGACGCCGCGACCTGTCGACGCGCTTGGCTCGACGCCATGGAAGCGCTCGATCGAGACGTATCCGACGTCGAGTTCGTCGCGACGGGGACGCTGAAGGCCGACGAACCGGGCTTGCAGGAGGCTGCAGCGAAACTCGATCTGGGCCTCGTCGCGTTCGAGAAAAAGACACTTGCGGAGTTTGCCGGTCCCTCAGAGTCGAAGGCCCCTGAACTGGTTGGCTGGCCCGGTATCGCCGAAGCCAGCGCCATTGCGGGCGGGCGGAACCACGAATTGATCGCACCGAAAACGCAGTTCGAGGAAGAAGTTACCGTGGCGGTGGGACGATGACGGAGTGGCCGACAGCTGAGCATCTTTCTCGACCTGCGGCCGGTGCTGAATCGGCCGTCGATGCAGGGAAACTGCAGATCGTCGGGATCGGACCGGGACTCCCGGAACATCTCACCCAGGCTGCCCGTCGAGCGATCCAGACCGCCGATGCGATCTATGCGGCCCCGCTGTATCAGGAGTTCCTGGCTCAGGAGAGCCTGCTTTCCAGTGACGACCTGGCAGGGGATGGACCGACAGTTATCGAGTCCACCCGGACGGACGCCAAAGCACAGGCTAGGGCAACCTTTGACCGGGTCCTAGCCGGCGAAAGGGTCGTTCACGTGTCTGGCGGCGATCCAACCGTCTACGGGAAATCCGACCTGCTCGTGGCCCTCGCCGAAACCGAGTCCCAAGACGAAATCCCGATCGAGGTCATCCCCGGCGTCACCGCCGCACTGGGCGGTGCAGCAACCCTCGGGGCCCCGCTTTCGAATGACTTCTGTACAGTCTCGCTGTCGACAAATCGGCGCGACCAGGACGAAATCGACCGAAAGCTCGAAGCGGCGGCCGAGGCCGGCTTCGTCATCGCGCTGTACAACTGCTGGCGATCCCTAAACGGGGCCCTCGAGACGATCTCCAAACACAGATCCGACTCGGTTCCGGTCGCACTCCTCGAAGACGTCGCGCGAGGCGAGCAGGGACGATCGGACGCTGGGGAGACGGTTGCGATCGCGCCGCTCGTTGAAGCGGACTCAGTGCTCCACCCGGAAACCCCGGGAAGCCTCGCAATCGTCGGCACCGAGGACTCTCGGGTCCTGCGACCCACAACCGGCGGCCAGCCATTTCTGGTGACCCCTCGGGGCGACGAGACACCACTCGATTTCTGAGCTATGACTGAGACCACAGTAGACCCTGACAGTGGAGGGACCGACGAGAACAGAGACACGGCACCCTGTTCGGAGCAACACCCCGACAGGTTCGGGCGACTCGTAGCGGTTGGGATCGGACCGGGACGCCCAGATGGCATGACTATCCGGGCCCGCGAGGCCCTCGAATCGGCCGAACACATCGTCGGCTACGAGACCTATATCGACCTGCTTCCGGCGGACATCCTGGATGATACGACGGAGGTGTTTGCAACCGGGATGGGCAGTGAAGTGTCCCGGACCGAAGTGGCGGTGGATCGGGCAATGGACGGGGCTGCAGTCGCGCTCGTCGGGAGTGGCGATCCGAACGTCTACGCGCTCGGTGGCCTGGTCCTCGAAGTGCTCGAATCGAGAGACGTCAAACCGGATGCGGTCGACTTCGAGGCCGTCCCCGGCGTCCCAGCGGCCCAGTCGAGTGCGGCGAGACTCGGCGCGCCGCTGGTCAACGACGCCGTGACGATCAGCCTCTCCGATCACCTCACCACGATCGAGGAAATCGAATCGCGGCTCCGGGCGGTCGCCCCCGAAAACTTCGCGATCGCGATCTACAATCCATGGAGCCCGAACCGGGCCGAAAACTTCCAACTGGCCTGTGAGATCCTTCTGGAGCATCGCACTGAAGAGACGCCTGTGGGGATCGTCCACGGGGCTGGCCGGGCCGACGAAGCGACCCATATCACGGACCTGGGCGAACTCCCGAAGTTGGGGGGCTCGGACATACTCGATATGACGGCAACGATCATCGTGGGGACCGAGGAAACCCGAGTCTGGGGCGACCGCCTGATCACTCCACGCGGCTACGAGCGGAAATACGACTACTGAAACCCATGCAATCGAACTCGCCGGTGCTACTCGCCGGACACGGTTCGCGACGCGAGGAATCGAACGAACAGGTGCGGGAGGTCGCCGCCGCTCTGGAATCCCGATTGGGCGAGCGGGTCAAACCGGCCTACATCGAACTAACTGAACCCCTCATCCACGAGGGAATCACAGAATTGGCTCCGGAAGTCGATTCGATCACAGTTGTCCCGCTCTCGCTCTTTGCGGCCGGGCACGTGAAAAACGACATTCCGCTGGTCGTCCAGCACGCACGCCAGCAGTATCCCGAAGTGGAGTTTGCCTATGGCTCGAACCTGGGCGCTCGACCGGAAATGATCGAAATCGTCGCAGATCGCATCGACGCCGCGGCGGGCAATATGACGGCCGATCCGAAAACGGACGACGTCGCTGTGATCTTTGTCGGCCGCGGATCAAGCGATCCGGATGCCAACGCGGAAGCCTACCGACTCGCTCGATTCGTCCAGGAGGGACGAGCCTTCTCCAGAGTCGAGCCGACGTTCATCGGAATCACGGAGCCAAGACTCGAACAGACACTCACGGAAGTCCCGCGACACGACCCGGACGCCGTGATCGTCATGCCGTACATGCTCGGGAATGGCGTGCTGACCCAGCGAATTAATGACAAAGCCGAGACCTTCGACGCGAAGCATCCCACCATCGAGACCGCAACAACCGATGTCCTCGGTGTCGATAACCGGCTCATTCGAGCGCTGGAATACCGGGTGATGGAGGCCCGAGAGGGAGCCGTCTCGATGTCCTGTGATAGCTGCATCTACAAGGTCACCCTCAACGATTACGAGGACGAAGTCGGCGGCGAACAGGCCTTCGTCGACTCCCTGGAACATACCCTCGCACACGTCAGCGACGCTCACGAGCACAACCACGACCATGGTGATGGGGACGGGCATTGCCACGATCATTCGCAAGGAGATGACCATGAGCATGGGAACAATCATGGGCATGACCATGGGCATGGGGACGACCATGAGCACGACGCCGGTCACGAACATGAAGACGACCACCACAGTCACGCCGGATCGACGGACTAGTCGGTCGAGAGTTTCGCGCTATTGCCGAGCAGACTGAGAGACCGAATGTACTGACTCCCGAGAGAGATCGGTGAGGGGAATGACCCGCCCTTCGGCGGCGGAAACGAGATCCGCCACCAGGGTCGCCCGATCGTCGGGCTCGCTCGCATCGACAACCAGAACCTCATCTGCCCGGTCCCCGAGGGTTTGGGCAGCCTCCCTGGTCGTTTTCGTGTTACTTCCGTTCGCGACGTTCGTTCGGCCATCCGTAACCACGACTGCGACACTGGCCTGTGGGTCAGCTCGGTCGATGACCTCGCGGGCCCGCTCCAGGCCGGCCGGCAAGGGCGTCCGGTCGCCAGTTGGAAGATCCTTGAGGTGCCGAGCCGCGAGCGAGACGCTGTCTGTGGGTGGCAAAAGCACGTTGGCCTCCTCGCCAGCGAAGGCAACAAACGCCACCTCGTCGCGCTCCTGGTAGCTCTCCTTGAGGAGTTCTAAAACTGTTCCTTTCGCCGCTCGCATGGCCGGTCGCATCGACGCGCTTGCGTCCACCACGAATACGACCAACGCAGTCGCCGTCCCGGCCCGAACTGACTGGCTGAGGTCCCGGGCTTTGAAGTCGGTCTGGCCCCGTTTTGCACGTTCACGAATCGAGGCGGCAATGTCGACGGATTCGGCCGACTCGGCCGGTTCCGTCCGAATCCGTGGTCCTGTTTCTTCGACACCTGGCTCGACCTCGGTCCGGCCAGTTCTACCACCCCTCGTGTCGGTCGTCGCTTCCTCGTCGACGGCGAGTTCCGGCGCTGTGCTGGAACCGGCTGATTGGGTCGTCGCGGCTGGTGTGGAGGGCGGGCGAGCCGACCGTTCCGAGTCGGGCCCATCAGATTCCTTCTCATCGTTCTGCTCAGAGTTGCCTTCGTCTTCCTCCCTGTCTCCCGTCTTATCCGTCCCGGTCTCGGTGGGTGTTTGTGAGCCGTTCTGGGCGGATCCCCCTCTGACCACCTCGGACGAACGGTCATCGGAGGGAGTTTCGTCCGCCCCCCGCTCTGAATCGGTTTCGGCCCCTGATTCGTCCGACCCGGAACCCCCTTCACCACTGGTTGGATCAGTATCCGCAGACCCACCGTCTCGGCCCGACTCGGACGGGTCATCAGTTTCCTCAGGAGACCGATCCGATCCCTCCGACTCGCCCGACCCGTCATCCGGTGACGAATCCGCGGTGTCCGAGTCGCCGAAATGATCGTCCAAAACGTCCTCAAGCGGTTCGGTTTCCTCGAAGGGGCGGCTCCGGAGTCGATGCGGGAGCGCGTATGCAAGTGCCGCCTCGATATCCGCCTCGGTGACCCGAGAGCGGCCATCCAGAGCGGCAAAGGTGCGGGCGGCGCGGGCTGCTGCAATGTCGCCACGGTGGCCGTCCACGCCGGCGTCCACACAGACTTCGGCGACCGTTTCTGCACCCTCCCGTGGGAACGTCACATCCGTGAGTGTTTCCTGTGCGGACGCGACCGTGTGCTGCAGGCGTTCGAGGTCTGGGGCACCAACCGGCTCCGTTGACTCGTTTTGGCCGCGTTCGATCGCCGACTCTACGATCGCCACCCGCTCGTCGAGGTCCTGGCTCCCTTCGACTTCAACCTGGAGCGCGAATCGGTCGCGAAGCTGCGGGCGAAGATCGCCTTCCTCGGGGTTCATCGTCCCGATCAACGTGAAATCGGCCGGATGAGTTTCGCTCACTCCGTCCCGCTCGACGTGATTGACGCCGCTGGCCGCTGCATCGAGCACCACGTCGACCAGGTGGTCATCAAGCAGGTTGACCTCGTCAACGTAGAGAAAACCCCGATTAGCCTGAGCCAGAAGCCCCGGTTCGAATGTCGGGTCACCGTCGAGGGCATCGGTCAGGGAAAGCGAACCGACGACCCGCTCGCGGGTTGCTCCAAGCGGGACCGTCACCAGCGGCACAGGTCGCGTTTCGACTGGTGGATCGTCCCGGGCGCGGCACGACGCACACTGGTTCGCGGCCTCATCCGGCGGACAACCGTAGGGACAGTCGGTGACCGCCCTCTGGGTCGGAAGCAGATCGACAAGCGCTCGAACGGCCGTCGATTTTGCGGTTCCCTTCTCGCCTCGAATCAACAGCCCGTCGATCGCGTCGTTCGCCGCCACTGCGAGCAAGACCCGCTTGAGTCGTTCCTGCCCGACGATCGCCGGGAACGGCACCGCGGACTGAAACCCAACCATACTTGTAGTAACCCAATCCAACTATAATAAGGATGTGTTCCATCGGGCTGTACACGGCGACCGATCAGCCGGTCACCGCGATCCGGGTTGCCGCCGAGCGGCTCACGGGGATCGACCTCCTGGTGCGCTCGGGCGGTGATCTCGAGGATCCGGAGGCCGTCTCCCGGTTCGTCGACCGGTTGCAAGAGCAGGACGTAGTGGTGTTCTGGCTGCATGGTTCGGAATCACGGCTCCCGAACTTCGAATCGGTGCGTGAGCAGTTACACGGGGCTGGCGTCGATTTCGTTGTCGCCCGATCCGGAGACACCGACGGGAGCCAGGCTTCGACAGTCGAGCCCGGTATTCAGACTCGTGTTGGAACGTACCTCGAGCGAGGTGGGGTTCTCAACCTCGCAAATATGAGTCGCTTACTCGCCGACGAGTTTGGCGACGGAGACTGGGAGTATGACGAGCCAGTGGAGCTGCCTTCGACAGGGGTTTACCACCCGGACCACCCCGGTATGAGCGTCGATGCGCTTCGAGAAACCTTCGACCCGACCCGGCCGACGGTCGGCATCTGGTTCTACGAGACCCATTGGACCTTCGAGAACACCCGCTACGTCGATGCGCTCATCCGCGCCCTCGAATCTCATGATGTCGA
>JAGXLJ010000287.1 GCA_018334775.1 Halodesulfurarchaeum sp. | reverse complement strand
ACCAGTATGCGTATGAATCAGCCCTCAGCGGGATTGCACAAGTAGACCTTGGCGGCGAATTAACGGATGTGAACCCTGCATTCCTCGACATGTGGGGGTACGATGATGAAGACGATGTGATCGGACGTTCAGCGATAGATCTGTGGGAGGATCCTGAGCAGGCACGGGCTGTGCTGGAGACGGTCAAAGAACAGGGAAGCTGGGAAGGCGAACTTGAAGCCGTCCGGGCAGATGGGTCAACGTTCTACGCCAGAGGGGTGAACAGCCACCTGACAGACAGCGACGGTACCCCAATCGGAGTGGTATCATCCTTTTTTGATATTACTGAACGTAAAGAAAGGGAGCGCGAAATTCAGAAACTCACAGAGCGACTTGACCTTGCTGTCGAGGGGGCCAATCTGGGGATTTGGGACTGGGATATGACTACAGATGAGGTGGAGTTCAACGAGCAGTGGGCCGAAATGCTCGGTTACTCTCTTGACGAGATTGAGCCGCGTCTTGAGGCGTGGGAAACACGCGTACATCCCGACGACCTCGACGGCGTCAAGGAGGCGCTCGAGAGTCACATCACAGGCGATGCCGAGTACTACGACACGGAGCAGCGAATGCAGACTGCCGACGGCGACTACAGGTGGATCCGAGACATCGGGCAGGTCGTCGAACGAGGCGAAGACGGCGAGCCGGCTCGGGCCGTCGGCATCCACCTCGATATCGACGACCCCAAGACGTACGAACAACAGCTGAAAGAAGAGCGGGATATGTTCACACAGGGTCCCGCAGTCGTCTTCAAGTGGCGAGAAGCGGAGAGATGGCCTGTCGAGCACGTCTCGGAGAACGTCGAGGACGTACTCGGATACACGGCCGAACAGTTCCAGTCGGGAGCCGTAGCCTACGCGGACGTCATCCACGACCAGGACCGCAAGCGGGTATTTGAGGAAGTCGCCGAACACAGCGACGGGGAGACCGACCAGTTCAGTCACGAACCGTATCGGATCGTTACCCCTGACGGAACCGTTCGATGGGTACTCGATCACACGAAAAACATCCGGAAGGGCGATGAGATTACCCATCGGTTGGGATACCTCGTCGACATCACCGAGCGCAAAGAACGGGAACGGGAGCTCCGTCGGACGAACACCATCCTCCGAACGATAGTCGAAAACCTGCCGATGGGCGTGCTCGTCGAAGATGCTGAACGCGACATACTCATGGCAAATGACCTGTTGGGAGAGACGTTTGGCAGACCGATCGGCGGTGATGAACTCACTGGGCGTGACTGCGCTGCGACGGCTGAAGAACTCAAGGACCTGTTCGCCGATCCTAAGGGATTTATCAAAGTGGTTACCGAACGGATCGAACGGCGAGAGCCGGTGAAAAACGAGGAACTCCCCCTCGCAGACGGTCGTGTGCTCGAACGCGATTACGTGCCGTACACCCTGCCCGAGGGTGAGGCACACCTGTGGCTATACCGCGATGTAACAGAACGCAAGCAACGAAAGCAGGAACTTGACCGGAGCCGCCAGTTCCTGCAAGAGACACAAGAAGTCGCACATATCGGTGGCTGGGAGTATAACGTGCAGTCTGAGTCGCTGCGGTGGTCAGATGAAGTGTATCGGATCCACGGACTGCCACCGGATGCCGATGTGACCGTTGAAGACGCCATCGAGTTCTATCATCCCGACGATAGAGACACGATTCGGGAGGCTGTCGACCGTCTAACATCCGAGGGCGAACCGTATGACGTGGAATTGCGGATCGTCACAGTAGGCGACGACGTGCGCTGGGTTCGCGCGCTCGGAGAACCGGTGTATGAGGATGGTGAACTCATCGCCGTTCAAGGGACGTTTCAGGACATCACCGAGCGCAAGGAGCGCGAGCAGGAGCTTCGGATGGTTCGCGAGCGGTTCGAGCGATTTGCGAGCAACGTTGAGGACGCGTTTTTCCTGTTGCCGACCGACTACTCCGAAACCGAGTACGTGAATCCGGCAGTGGAAAGGATCTATGGAGTCACACCCGAGGAGGCATACGACGATCCGACGGCATGGCTCCGACACGTTCATCCCGAAGATAAAGACGAGTTACTCGCGGATATGGAAGCACAGCAGGACGGAACGACCGGGTGGCCAATCGAACAAGAGTTTCGTATCGACCACCCCGACCGTGGGATGCGGTGGGTGCAGGCACGCCTCGACGCGATTACTGACGAGAACGGCGACCCGTCGCAGCTCACCGGTGTTACGACCGACATTACCGAACAAATAGAACACGAACAGCAACTGGAACAAAAAACTGAGGAACTGGAACACCTGGCGACGAAATACGAAACCCAGTACCGAACGCTGTTCGAGGAAGCCCCAGTAATGATGGTTCTCACTCGCTCCGAGTACGGCCGACCGATCATTGATGACTGCAACAGCCAGTTCGTCGAGACCCTTGGATACGATGCGGATACAATAGTCGGCAGTGAACTCGCGGAGTTCTACACACCCGAATCTGCTGAGAGACTGCAATCGGAGGGGTACAGCCGGGCACTTAACGGGCAGTTTACCAGAGAGAGACGCGAGCTACTGACTATCGATGGGGAGGTCATCGAAGCGCTCCTGCGTGCGGTTCCACGCCGGAGGGCCGACGGCGAGGTCATCGGAACGGTAGCGATGTATATCGACATCACCGAACGTGAGTCAGTCAAGCGTGCGAACGAGCGACTCGAAGAGTTCACGAGCGTTGTCTCACACGACCTCCGGAATCCGCTGAACGTCGCCACCGGGCGGCTCGAACTGGCAGCCGAGGAGCGCGACAGCGACCACCTCGGCGATCTCGAAGGGGCGCTCC
>JAGXLJ010000286.1 GCA_018334775.1 Halodesulfurarchaeum sp. | reverse complement strand
GTGACGAAAAAGGCACCTGCCAGGGAGTCAACTGACCCAGCCACATCCCGGGCGCCATCGAGCAGGGCGTCCAACTCCGATCCCTTAACCGGGTTTCGATCGTCGTTGTATTCGCCAACTATCAGCGGGTTCCCCATTCGATCGCGCATGACGATGGCAAAGTGCTGGTCGGACCCAGGTTCGGCTTCTACAGTCACAGTGCCGTCGAACTCGATCCGATCGATATCGGAAATGGCCTCGAAGAGGTCGCTCAACGAGTTCCGGCTTCCGGTTTCCAGCAGTTCGAATGGCAATTCACGGAGAAGCCAGGAGACAAAGCGATACGAACCGGTCGCCTCGAGGAACTCGCGAAAGGGCTGTCCGTCAACCTTGGCGGCGTCGGTTTCGAACTGGGTGTGGTGCTCGAGTTGGAGGTTTCCGTTGACAGCCGCCTGGTCCACACCATCACCGAGGGCCTCAAGTGTTGGGTCGCCTTTAGACTCGTACCTGACGAAGAGGTTCGTCCCCGCCATCGCCTCCTCGGGAGCCAGTGAATTCGTGTCGGCTGCTGCCGTCGAGCCGTCCCTTTCAGCGGCCGCTTCGAGTTCCTCGACGCGGGTTTCGAGTCGGTTTCGTTCCTTCCGGATCGTTTCGAGTGCCGACTCGAGTTCGTTGCGTTCGGCCCGTTCGGTCTCCAAATCAGTTTCCAGCTCCGAACGCTGGGAGTCCATGTCTTCCAGTCGCGTTTCGAGCGTTTCGATGCGGGCATTGCGCTTTTTCACTGCGGTTTCGAGTTTTTGGACTCGCTCTTTCGATCCCGAACGAGCTATCTCGCCGTCCGAGCGACTGCCTGACGCCGTGGAACGGCTCTTTTCTTTCGGTCCGGAATTGGTAGCCGAGGATTTCGACCGGCTTCGTTTTGTCTCCTGTGTCCTTTGGCTGGTGGTCTCTTGGGAACTTGTCTGTCTTTGGGTTGGTGATGAATCACTCGATCCAGTCTTAGGGGCAGAGCCTGTTTTCGGCCTGTCTGTTGGTGCCTCCGTCGACTCGGTTTCGTCCGGATCTAGGGCAGGAATGGATCGGGTTTGTCGCCATTCGGCCTCCGCCCGAAACATCCGCTCCAATTCGGAATCCGAGACGTCCTCCTCAGAATCACGCACCGTAGATTCATCGGAAACCGCTTTGCGGTCCGCGTCCGGGGGTTGATCGGTGGGTGCGACCCCCGATCCTTCTTCGGGGACCTCCGACGACGTCCCAGCAGGCTCGGTCTGTCTCCCAGGTTGGGTTGGCGTTTCTCCTGGCCCCTCCGGTGTGGTTTCACCCGCAGTTTCCGCTCCAGTCGATTTTCCAGTCGTTTCAGGTGCCTTCTCAGTTGCCTCAGATGACTCGGTATCGTCCTCTAGAGCCCTCTCAGCGGTTCGATTTGACTGCTCAGTCTTCCTGGTGGTCTCGGTGGCTCCAGTGTCTTCGGTTACCTCCTCAATGTGGGATTCAGCAGTGGTTTCCGTCGCTTTCCCTGCAGCCTCTTGATCCGATTCCTTGGCCGATACCTCGGGTTCCTCCGGTTGGTTAGCCTGCGGTTCGGATTCGGTAGGTTCTGTAGCTGGGCTCTCCGCGGCCGGTTTCCCTTCGCCCGTCGCCGCTGGGACAGTGGCTGCTGTCTCCTCGTCGTCTGTGGCCGCTGTCTCAGTTGCTTTCCTGGACGGCTCCGGAATTTCCGTGATCGTCATCGAGACGTCCTTGACTTCGTAGAGGCCGACTTCTTCGGCGGCTTTCTCGAACGCCTCATCGCCAGTTTCGACGCGTTCGCTCTGTCCGATGAAGGCCGCACTGCGGCGAGTGCCACCGTAATAGACCAGATAATAGTCCCCACTAAGCACGTTCTCAGAGAGTTCGATGTACCCCGTGAAGTTGGCATCGGCAAGCGTCTTGTCTGCCTCATTCAGCGGCGTGTCCTCTGTGAAATACTTGGCCCGTGTCCGGCCTTCACGCTCCTGCATCGAGAAGAGCAGCGGCAACGATTCTCGGGATGTCGTGTATACCGTCCCCTCGGCTTCGAAGTCGTCCATCATTCCCTCGAACAGGCCGATGACGCGGCCATTCAACATGAACAGCCAGGTGTCGTCTGCGACGACAGCACCGGTATGATCTGCCTCAGAGAGCGACGAAAGTGCTTCGAGTCCGCCGGAAAACGGTCGAGAGTCCCAAGACTGAACTTGGTCGACCGTACGAGAGTGCATACCCAATCGAAGGTAGCAGGCAGGTAAAAAGACTTTCCTGACGCATCCACCGAATATTCGCCGGTTCTGCCAGCGCGCTGTCAGCTGGCTGCCGCGTGTCTTACAGCTTTTCTTCGGCGTCTTCGGCGAGTTCTTCCATCCGTTTCGAGAGCCGGCCGGCCGAACTAAACTCGTCCTCGCTCATCGCGGTAGCAAGCGCATTCCCCAGAACGAAAACTGCGTGTTTGTGTTCGCTCTTGGACTTGTGGACGTGGGACGGGTCGACCTCAAGACCTTCGTACTTCGCGAAATGTGACTCGTCGATCTCCTCGAATGCCGCAAGTCGGTCCTTGATGTGGACCATTTCCTCGTGCAGTTCAAGTAGTTCGTCTTTATGCATTGATATCCAGTAAACGAGAGGACCGGATAAGTGTTGTCTGCGTGGGAGCCTTCAGTCGGGCTAGAAGACGTACTCGTCTTCGTGGCCCATCATGCCTTCGTCCTCGAAGGTTCCCTCTTCCTCGACGGGGCCAGAAGTCTTGTAGGCCTTGATACCTGCTGAAAGGAGCTGTTCGATCGCCTCTTCCTGACTCAGGAACTCCCCCTGATCCACCAATTGGGCGATCTGCATCTCGATA
>JAGXLJ010000285.1 GCA_018334775.1 Halodesulfurarchaeum sp. | reverse complement strand
AGAAAGTAACGGGAGACAAGACGTTCGAGGCCGATCCCGATCGGCTGGCCAGCCTCCTCGAGAACCTCTTCAGGAACGCCGTCGAGCACGCCGGCCCAGAGGTGACCGTGACAGTCGAGCCGACGTCGGACGGCTTTGCGGTCGCCGACGACGGCCCGGGAATACCACCCGAGGACCGCGAGACGGTCTTCGAATCAGGCTACACCACTGAAACGGACGGAACCGGGTTCGGCCTGGCTATCGTGGCCGAAGTCGCGACCGCTCACGACTGGTCGGTCAGGGTCGAGGAGAGCGACGCTGGCGGGGCTCGCTTTGTCTTTGCCGGTCAGTGACCCGACTGGATGCGGGCTTTGACCGTCGAGAGCAGCTCCTGGGGTTCCTCGCCGAGTGGTGTTCGGTAGATCTCGATCTCGTCCGTTTCCTCGATGGGTGTGACGACGAGATCGCCGTCCTCGAAGTCAACTGACTCCAGATTGGACCACGGAAACCGAATGACGTTATCAGGTTCGGTTCCGAGCGCAGCCTTCAGGAACATCAGATCGAGGGTCGTTTCGTCGTAAATCCAAACCCCCGTGTCATCAACGCCAACGATCGTCATGTCGACCTGTGACGGTGCTTCGATAAACGGCTGTGTGTCGTCGGGGATTTTGTGCAATATGAACTGGTCGGCATCCTCGTCCATCCCGGCTGCTTCGAGCACGACCGGACCATACTCCTCGACGTCGGCCTCATAGCCCTCCCGAATCGACGCTGCGTGTCGGTTGATATATCTCGCCCCCTGATACCAGATCGGAACGGCAAGAACCAGCCCGGCCATTGCGGCAGGGTTCGTCGCTCGGAAATAGTACCCGATTCCGGCGAAGAGAACCACGACCACCACCGGGCTAACGATCGGGTGCCAGCCGAAGACCCAGCGGAGCAATGAGACCTCGTCTTTCGCGTCTCGAAACCTGGATTGGCGCTCACTCATCGGTGGTGAGGCTGGACTTGACTACTCGAGACTGGCATCGGCACCCGGCCTGAGACACTCGCGGTGAACAGATCACGAAGCAGCATCTACCCAAAATGGGGTGCCCGACGAAAAATACGTTCCGGCGTGGATTACTCGAGACCGAGGTCCGCGAGTGAGTGGGTGTGCTGCCACGCTCCCGTGACCTCGTCGATGTCGAACTTGATGATACCGTCGGTGAGTTCCAGTCGGACCATCTCGTCGCCGATCTCCGCGTCGTGGAGGTGGAGTTCGAGGGGTTGGTCGAATTCGCTTACGGCGACCATCAGTTCGCCGTTCTTTTCGAGCATCGCTTGCAAATCGTTTGCGTTCATACATCCATTGATACGGTAAGCACCCCGAAAAAGATTGTGTCCTCGGTGATCGAAACCCCGTCTGTCCGGCGTGCAGTCTGGCATCTGGTATGGTTGGGCTGGCCCAAATTGGCATGCCACGGCACTGTCACGTCTGCAAGCAATCAGAGGAATCGAGCCATCCAATGCCGTGGAATCTTTATATCGGTCACGGCAACCAGGGCATATGCCCCGCCGCTCCCGACTGACGCGTCTCTCCTGGCTCCTGGTCGGGATCGCGGCCGTCGCCATCGCGATCCGGCTGGTGGGACTTGGTGCCCGCGTGGCCCATCAGGACGAGGCACGGGTAGCCAGCTGGATCCTGCACTACATGGCCGTCGACGCCTGGGAGTACCGAGCCATCATTCACGGTCCGTTTCTTCCCCACGTCAATGGATTCGTCTTCAATCTGCTCGGGCCCTCGGACTTCTCGATGCGGCTGGTGGTCGCCATCGTCGGCGGCCTCTTGCCACTCTCGGCCTGGCTCCTCCGGGATCGGCTCACCCGGCTCGAAGTGCTTTTCGTCGGTGCCCTGCTCGCGCTCAACCCGATTCTCATCTACTACTCCCGATTCATGCGAAACGACGTTCTCCTCGGGGCCGTTGCCTTCCTGGCGTTTGCACTTGTCGTCCGGTCGATCGACACCGGCCACTCCCGGTATCTCGTCGCGGCCGGGATCGCCTTTGGATTCGCGATGACGACGAAGGAAAACGCCCTTCTCTATCCCGTAACCTGGGCCGGGGCGCTCGTCTTACTCTTGGACCACCGACTGTTCCTCGCTCGCTACCAGGAGCGTGACTGGTACCCCGTACTCAAACAGTCCCTTTGGCGGGCGATCAGCGCCCTCTGGCGGGTCAAATACGCCATTCTCGCCGGCGTTGTAGCCGGTGCAACGATCGTCGTCGCGTTTTACGCGCCGAAACCGGAGCTGTATCAGGCCCTGGGGGACCCCACGCAACTACCGTCCGTCCTTGACGCGGCAACGATTGGGACCTGGGAGAAGTTCACGGGCCTCTGGGGCGACACCGGCATGCAGGAACACTCCACTGTGGCCTTCCTGGGACACCTATTGTTGGTGCTTGCCGTCGGTGGATTGACCACTGTGATCTTCGGGGTCCTCGGCTTTTTGGCCGACCGGTACCGGAAGGGAGGGGCTCGGGACCTCGTCGCACTTGCCTTTTATTGGGGGATGGCAAGTCTCGTCGGCTATCCGATCGTCTCGGACATCAAAGCCGGCTGGACCGGTGTCCACGTGCTTATTCCCCTGACAATCCCGGCCGCGGTTGGACTCGCTGTGGTCTTCCGACGGGCGAAACGGGCCCTCCGTCGGGACGAAACGCGAACTGCAGCCGTTGCCATGATCCTGCTTCTGGGGGCTGGCCTTGTGACCGTGGGGGGCGGCGTCGCGGTCAACGCCGTCTATCCGGCTGATGACCGAAATCCAGTCGTTCAGTACGCCCAACCCGCCGGAGACATGAAACCAACTCTCGCCGAAATCGTCTCC
>JAGXLJ010000284.1 GCA_018334775.1 Halodesulfurarchaeum sp. | reverse complement strand
AAGACAGCACGTTGAGCACGCGGGTTTCCATCTCCCGGGTCGGCCCATTGTCCGTGCCGTCGCGTTCGCTCGCGAGGTGGTCCTCGACAGTCCGTTCCATTGCCGTCCGGATTGGCGTCGAATCCCATCCCAGGTTGGCAAGTTTGGCCGTCGAGAGGAGATGGGGATACGAACGATACAGGGGAAATGCCGTCGATTCGAGATCAGCGATTGAAAGTTCGCGGTCACTCGCATGCACGATTTCGACGGTTGTGTCCAGCGCCTTCGCACCCAGTTCCACCATGCGATCCAGCGTGACAGCGTTTCTATCGCCGACGTTGTACCACTCCCCAGGCCTGCCCTCCTCCGCGATCACCCGCATCGCGCTCGCGACATCCTCGACATAGGCTCGCTGCCAGAGGTTCGTCCCGTCACCGGGGACAACGATTCGGTCGTACGCTGCCACTCGGTGGAGCCAGTAATCGAGTCGTTCGGTGTAATCGTGGGGGCCATAGACGATCGGCGGGCGAACGGACATCGCGTTCACGCCGCGCTCCGCGGCCCTGGCAACTTCCCGATCACCCTCGGCTTTCCGATTGCCGTAGGTCGCGTTGGTATCGTCGGTTGCCTGGTCCGGAGTGCAATCCCGGATGGGCGTTTCGTCCTCGCGCTTTGGAATGGACTCCTCCGCATATGCGGCCCCGCTGGAGACGTAGACATAGGCCTCCACGTCCGAAAACACACGAGTCGCGTGCGCGACTGCCCGTGGATGATAGGCTATGACATCAAACACATATGCTGGATCGACCGACGCAGCCACCTGATCGATCACTGCCTCGGCCGTTCTGTCTCCTGAGACCTGCTCCACGCGAGGTGCCTCGGCGAATGGGTTGTCATGTCGACCGCGATTCAAAAGCGTGACCTCGTAGCCGTGGTCAACCAAATCGCGAACGAGATGACGGCCGATGAACCGAGTTCCCCCAATAACGAGTGCGCTGTCCATATCAGAGGCTGGGTCCGGGACTGGAAAACCGTGGCGACCGCTCACATCGAGTTGCGGATCTGATCGAAGACCTCGCGTTCGGCTTTGCGGAGTCGTGTCGCAAACGCCGAACTCGAAATACCGGCCCGCTCGGCCATCTCATCGATCGTGGTCCCACTCGGGGTTTGATAGTAGTTTTCTCGAAGGGCCTGCCGAAGGGCTGCCCGCCGCTTCTCAGTGAGCAGGCCAAGGTCGACCCGGGCGGTCCATTCCGACTCAGCGGAGTCCATAGCGTCGTAATCGATCAACTCGACTTCGTCGGCGATCCCGTCAAGCGCCTCGCTGATGAATTGTGCCTCGGGAGCCTCATGGACATACACCGTCAGCAGAATTTCATCATCAGCATCGGCCGGTCGACAGTGGGGGAGTACCCCATGATCAACGACAACTGAATATGGACAGGGGTCCGCAGCGGACCGGGTGAATTGCTTGGCGGTAACCGTTCCGTCCTCCTCACGGACCAGCAGTTCGCACTGGTGGTCCTCGCCAGTTCGGTACACGGCAAGCTCCGAGACGGTCCCGGCACTTTCCCGGACCGGACAACCCGACGGTGGGCGAACTTGGTAGGTCAGTCGATATTGACACCGTGTTTCGTCATGAACAGTCTCCTGGCTCATCATTCTGTCACGTTCGGTTCGACACGGTCGAGCATCGCAGTGATTTGGTCCGATGTCGGGTCCGAAACACCGAGTTGCATTCGGAGTTCACTCACAACCGCCACCAACAGGTCGACACAGAACCGATAGAACGGCGCGTCGGCGACCGCCTCCGAGACCATCTCGGCAAACGCATCGATCCAGTCAAGTTCCGTTTCGACGAAGGCCGCGAGTTCGTCGTATTCGCCGGCCTCTGTCAAGAGACTCGCGTATTCGAGCTGAAGTGCCACGTGGTCGGCCGGATAGGCCTCGGGAACCGTTATTTCGAGGGCCTCGTACCGATTTTCCATCCGAGAGGCCGGTGGCCCATCCATCAATCCGCTTCGTGAATCGTCATACCACTCCTTGTAGGGAGACGCGGCTGGTGGGGCGAAGGGACGTTGAAACGCGCCGAACAGGGCCTCGTAATCCTCAGTGAGGTCACGGTCGTGGATAGCTGGCGGCGAGGACGGGGCCTCCACTCCGACGGCACCCATGGCTTCCTCGAGGTCCGATTCCAGCGCGCCATCCACGATTGCCTTGCGAAGCGAGTCGTCCGGATGTTTCAGGCAGTTCGACAGGATCACCTGCAACTGGCTCCATGCCGCGGGTTCGTCCAACCGCTTTCCATCATTGGGAGTGGCATCAGCCATGGTGCTCAGAGACCCGGAACCGCAAGCGGTGTTTTCACGGCCGCGAGCAATACGACATATCGCAGGAGGAACCCACCGACGAGAACGAGAACGTACTTCGTCCCGTACCCGTAGGTGAGTACCCGACTCCCGAACACCGACTCGCCGAACTCCGTAAATTGATGTAATACTGTTACCGTGATCGAGATCACGACTGGAATTGAGGTGCCCAAGAGCAGCACACCCCCGATGAACTCGAGTTGGAAGGTGCCCAAGAGCTCCGCAAGGGTCGCCTGGGACCCGACGTTCGCACTGTTGGCGAGGAAGGAGAGGAGCGCCCCGATCGCCACCAGTTCGACGATGATGATCACGTCATCAGTGAGACAGAACCGGTGATTGATCCGGGTTAGCGCCCCGCCACTGGCCACGGTCCCGAGCAAGGCTGCCGAGATACCCGTCGAAACCCCACTCATCAGGAAGATGAACGGGAGATACGTCCGGCTCCACATTGGCACAGCGGCCAGATCGCTCAGCAACATCGCCGTGTAGATAACAACCA